>JAAHIA010000272.1 GCA_010671975.1 Leptolyngbya sp. SIO4C1
CCCAGCAAAAATATAATTTCCACCAATTCTAAAGTTTGAAGAGCCTGGAATAGCAATACTAAAAGCAGAATCTATGTAAAGCTGAGTATCATCCTGAATTCTAATAATACTTCGGGTCTGACTATCAACTGTAATCGTGTCCCCTATACTCAGCACAGAGAAATTTGTTCCGTTGCCTGTTATTTCAATCCCTTGTCCTGCTGCCAGTGTACCTACGCCTTGACGAATAGGTGTCTCAAAAGTTACCAGAGCGCGAACTACGGTATTAGGGAGTCCCGTATTGATGGACTGCCAATTATCGTCACCTCGGCTCTCGACTCTGACACTTCCGGTATTGATGGGTGTCCAATTCTCTCCTTCATCTTTAGAACGAAAAACGCCCCCTCCCGGTGTGCCGACATATAGATGCTTAAGGCTGCTATCGGTGTAAAAGGTTTGAATATTTAGGTTGGTAAGCCCTGTATTAACTGCTTCCCAGCGTTGATCGTCAGGCTTGAAACGAACGATGCCTTGGCCGGCAGTGCCGGCAAATAATACATCATTATTTATACCCTTACCCAAACACAAAATGTCTTTATTGGGTAAGTCTTTGCCGACTGGCATCCATGTTTCACCATTGTTTTCAGAACTTAGAACACCCCCTTCAATCAATAGCTCTGAATTCCCATCAGCACTCGGAACGCTACCGTCATCTTCTAAATACGCTTCAACGGCGGTGCGCTTTATCTCATCTGGCATATCCTGCCAGCGTGGGGCATTGTAGCCAAACAGGTGAGCCTGCTGGCGAAAGGCAATCAGCTTCGGATTGCGCAGGGGCTTTGCCAGGCTCAGCGCAGATTTCAGCGTGATGCGAATGTTGTCTGACTCCGGGACTTCAGCAGTGCGCTCGATGGTCAGCAAATAGCGGCGATTGCTGTCGTCTCTGTCTTCTATTAGCAAGAGGCGATCGCCCGATCGCAAGTCGGGCACATCCCCAGTGACGTAAATATCTTGGGTGCCGGGCTCAATCGCTTGCGGTTTGGAAGGGCGCGGTTTAAGGGCATTCCAGAGCGCGCGGGCAATGAAGGCTTCGCTGGTTTCAAATATCTGCGGTTTCTCATCCCCAACCGGGACGCTCATCACCTGAGTGCCTTGGGGCACAAGGGCCACACCCGGCTCTTTTGGATCGTCATCGACAAAAAAAGCAAGCTCGGTACTGGCTGAGACGCCGGGGCCTAGCTCATAGCCAATCATTCTGGCTAGCTCTAGCACCGATCGTCGCTCTGTCGCCGTTAGCAGATAGCCTTCATTGGCAATGCGCTCTTGGTAAAAGGTCAGCACGTCGGCCACCACCGCCCAGGCATCGAGCAGCGCGATCGCAGGATCGTTCAAAGCCCGCGTCGTCAGCTTTGCCAAAGGCCCCCCCTGCCCCGGATCGTCGGGCGGGCTCAGCTCGGTGGGCAGTCGCTTCAGCATTCGCTGGAAGAACGCAGTATAGTCGCCAATCCGGTAGGCCAAGGTCGGCAGCCCGGGGCGATTGGTTGGCCGCTGCGGTCGATCTGGTGTTGTCATAGCCCGCCCTCCATGGTCAGCTGCAAACGACCGTTCTCAGGCAGCGTCGGATCGTTATCTACCTGGACAATCTCTAGCCGACTCATCGGTAGTTCGCCGGCCTCTAAGCCGCTGCTAGCAGGCTGCCGCCAGCGCTGAAAGCGATCGACTTGAACTGACTCTACGCCCGGAACCGTCATGGCTCGAGCAATCAGCGGGCTCATGTAGAGCGACTGCCCAAAGGTAAAGTTATCGGGATGAAAGAAGCCTAGCTGGTTGTTATCTAGCACCTTGTTGCTAAAGGCGGTCAGCAGCGCCGATTTGACCGCGCCTCGGAAATAGTCGGGGTGAACCTTAACCGTCAGGGCAATGTCTAACGGCACAAAGCGCGGCGCATCGATCGCCAGATCGTGACCGGCCAGCCGCAACCCTTTCAAAAACGACATTAGGTCTTGCTTAAACTGGCTATCTAACGCTCGGCCCCCCACCCGGTCGACCGTGATAAAGATCGTATACCAGCTGCCCGTCCAGCGTCGGGTTGCTACCGCTCGCTGCACGCCTGGAAAGCGCTGAGCCACCTCAGCATAGTCGGCCTCGGTGACTGCCCGCTGCTGCTCACGAAAGGCATAGGGGGCATAGAGCTGGACCTGCTCTATGGGTTCGGGATCGCGGCCGCCTGTCGCCGGCAGGGGATTGCGAATCTCGGTGATCACCTCGATTGCTGACTGCAGCGTGGCGTCTTTGGCATAGATATGTGCGATCGCGCCTGCGCCCACGTTGCCCAGCAGACCGTTGCCCACCCGATAGGTTGCCTGAAACTCAGTATCAGCAGGCGGCAGCTTCCCCAGCTGACCATCGCCAAAGCGCAGGTAGGTGCGCGTTCCCTCAGCTTCTACCACAAACTCTCGAGCAAAGCGATCGCTGTTGAGCAGATCGATTTGAGGCGTCCAGCGCAGATCAGAGACAGTTTCTCTAAGCGAGATAACAGGCTGCACATCGCGCATTTTCCACAGCATGGCAGCGCTAGCGGATGCCTGCGGATCAAACGCCAACCATTGATTCTGGCGATCGCGCACGCGGCCCTGCTGGGTCAGCGGCCCTGACTGCAGCTGCGGTCGATAGGGCCTGCCGTTCACGATGGGCGGTAGGACTTCATCGGTCACGGTGCGACCGTGATCGGCCAGTGCCAGATTGCCCCGCGCCACGCTGACGGGTTCTGAGCGATCGTCTACCCTGACGGTGCCTACATAGAGCGTAAACGGCAGAGCATCCTCTAAATGCCACTCGATTTCAAACACCTCGGTGCCAAACAGCGGATCGCGCGTTTCTCGCACCCGAGTCAATCGCACCACATGCCGATGATCGGGATTAGCGTCAGCGGCTAAGCCACTCTGCGCGCCGCGAATTTCTTCAAAAACTAGGGCGGCATCAACCAGATAGTCTCGCCGCAGCCCCGCTGACTTCTCTAAGGTTGCTCTAGTAGCCCCTTTGACCAGCTCACACTGCCCGTCACCCCAGGTATAAAACCGCATCTCGTTACAGGCTGGATGCAGTAGAGCCTCCTGCAGGATTTCAAACATTGGTGCCTTTTGATTCAGCGCTGCCGCAAAAGCTCGCTCATCAAGTACAGTCTGGTTAGCCGAAGTTTGCGTCACTAGACAGATGCTTGGCTGTCCAGCATCGACCCTAGAACTCTGCAAACGCACTGGCGCATCGACCCTAAACCAAATCCAAGCGCGGGCATTGCAGCCATCGTGCATAAAGTAGTCCAACAGGCGAGCGTGACGCCGCACTGAGATGCGCTGCCTTGCCGTGCCCAAATAGGCTTCGGTAGCCACGGCATCTTGATAGTAGCTGAGATGATCGGCCACATAGGCAAATAGCTCAACCAGCATATTGCCAATATCTGCCGGGCTACGCTCCACCCATTCCGGCATGGTCACCGCCATCCGATCGAGCATCAGCTGGCGAAAGCTGGCAAAATCTTTGGCCAAATAGTCGATCGGCGGCAGCGGCGGCGCTTGATCGGGTGAAGGGGCGGGCGAGCGACAGTCAAACTCGCTGAGTTCTGCAGTAAAAAATGAAAAATCTATCCGAGAAAGCTGAGGATCAAACCCCACAGGCGGCATCAGCTCTGTTGGAGATTGAACTATAAACAGCGTGTAGGGAGATAGATCGCGGGGGGGCTCGACCCGCACCGTCAGACGACTGCCAGCTGCGCTAACAGAGATTACCTCAACAAATTGATCAATCTCACGACGGCTGAGGTCGCGCCGGTTGATTTTAAGGTTGTCTGGGCTGAGGGCAGGCCCGCTCAGCGACTGTAGCAAATGCACCGTCAGCGTTTGACGATTTTCAGAGACTTCTAGATAGTCAATACCGTTGAGAAACTGACCGCTAATCCCCACCTGGGTGAGGACAGTCTGCAAGCGTCGTTCATCTTGACAGCGGTATTGGATCGCCATCTCACACCTCGCGAGAGAAGGTTGCTACCTGGGGCTGCTGCGTTTGTCGAATCGTATATCGAACCGTAATCTCCAAGCGAGCGTCATCGTTGACAACTTCTAAGCGACTTACCTGAATCAGATCGCCTAGCCACTGATCCAAGGAGCCCTGGATTAAAAACTGGGTCGCAGCGGCGAGTTCATCGCTGTTCGGGGCAAAGATCAGCTGCAGAATGCCACAGCCAAAATCGGGTCGGTTAACCCGCTCTCCCGAATTGGTAAACAGCACTTGCTCGATCATCTGACGAATGTGCTGCTCATAGGTAGCGCCGGCCGCGCGACCCTGGCCGTCAATGCTAAAGGGGTAGGCAATCTGCTGCATGGCTACATTCCCCTGACGCGCGGCTGGGTCACCAGGACAAATAAGGGCGTACCGGTCGGCACGCAGATTGCCTGACTCGGCTGTAAGAGCACCGGCAGCCCCATCACTCTGACGCGCAGCGCAGCCGTAATCCAGTTGCCAATGAGGCAGGGACCGACGTTAGCCGGCGGTGGTGGATTGGCGCAGCCTGCGATCGCATAGGGCGGCCCCTGCACCGTCACCGGCAGCCCCATTACCCGCACCCGAGGGTTCGGTACGGTGGGCTTAGCCTGCCCGCCGTGGGCGCAGATGACAACAGAGCCTGCATTTAACAAAAAGCCCGGCATCAAATCACCTCCAGCGCACCGTTGTTGACATTGACGCTGACCGGCGAGAGCTTAACGCTGGCGGCGGCATTGCTCAGCTCAGAGCCAGCCGGGGCCACCTTGAGCTTGGCCGTCGCGTTGCTAATCTCCACGTCAGCAGCACTCAGCGCTGCAGTCGACGTACTCTGCTTAATCTCAATCTGAGAGCGGGTCATGTTAACCGTTGACGGCGTGTTTTTCAGCTCAATCGCAGATGGCGTCAGCTTAATTTCAACCGACTGCTCTTGCAGCTGGATTTCGTTGACCGCTACGGTAATCGTGGAATTACTGCGATTGTCAAGCTTAATGACATCGGCGGTAATTGTGATAATGGTTTCATCTTTGTTGTTGATTTCAATCCCGTCGGCGTTGAAGATCATCTTTAGCGGTCTTTCGACCACCGGCTGCTCAACCTCCAGCGTGACGCCCTTGTTGCCCTCTAAGTTACTGAGCGTGCAGGTAATGCCGTGGGTTCTAAAAAACTTAATCTGGTCTTGCTGCTCGGCCTGCTGCTGATTTTGCTGCGGCAGCTCTCCCTGCCCCCAAAAGCAGCCGCTCCAGATTGGGTAGTTGGGATCGCCCGCTTCAAACTCAACCCAGACATTCGAGCCTTCTGGCGGCACTGTAAACAGTCCAATATCGTTGCCGGCGTAGGGCGTACAGGGCATTGCCCAGCTATCGCGGCCTTCTCCCAACACGGCTGGCACTTCGACGCGGATTCTGCCCAGCTTTTCAGTGTCTCGAATGCTGGTGACTTTACCTCGATACTTGCCGAAAAACTGTCTCATACGGGTAGGCTCTGAACGGTGGATTCGATTCCCTCACGGGTGATGGTAAAGCTCTGTCGGTAGTCACCTCTTTGGATCCTGTGGGTCACGCTTTTAACGTAGTAGAGACCGTCGTAGGTTAGCCCAGCGCCGCGCAGTCCCACCAGCTTACGAATCTCTAAGAGATCGCCATAGCGATCGGTATCGACTTCGCCGGTCATGGTCACCACGTCATCGGTAGAGCGATCGACGACCGCCTGCGCGCGCGCGTCGGTTTGCGCCGTCGTCCGGCCCGACTCGCGAAACTGCATTAACCGGGTATGAGGCTGCGATCGCGCCCCTTGTGCCAGTGGCGATCGCGCTGCCAGCGAAGGCCGCTGACTCTGCTCAATGTTCACTGAGCCAATTCTGTTGGTTTGCCGGTCCTGATTGCGCCCCGCCACTTTGGTAGCAGAGAGCGCATTGTTTTGCAGCCTAATCGAATTTAGATTAGTGAAGTAGCCCATGTTGATCGAGAGCGCTCGCTGTATTTCGCGCGTTTGGCGACGCTTAGGCGGTCCCCAATAGGCTGTGTTCTTATTTAAGCCTGGTCCGGGTGTGACATAGAAGACATAGGCATAGCGCTGAGCCAGCAGATTCACATAGTCCAAATCGGTGCCCTGTTGTACCGGAATCCGATCGTTACGATGGGGCGTTTCTTGATTAGGGGGCGCTTGCACCTCTGGAACCAGCCCATAGGGACTGCGATAGTCATTGACAATACGCTCTACAATCGTTTGTGGATTCTGTGCTGTGTGCTCGACCGACTTTTCTTCGAGATCCATCATCACGCTCACATCTTCGCCGGTGATGGTGAACGTTGACTGCCCCGGCATAAAGCTAGGAGACAGCTGCTGATTGGTAATAATGCCATCCATTAGTAGGCGAGCCGTCGGAGGCATCATCATTTGAATGATCACACGGTTAAATACTTTCAATAGTGGATTTTTGATCAGCTGATAGTCCTTTAGATCTAGGCTGCCAGATCGCCCTACCTGAAAGATCAGCTGAAAGCCTGAGCGACCAGCATCCGTATGGGTAACTTCTAGGCTCTGAAACGCCTCCATGACAAACTGTGGGGCAGGTTCAGGTCGCGACTCCCCAAAACGCAGATTGAGAGTGATCCCACCGCCCATCATGGCCAATACCCCTTACACCTGAGGCTGCGGAATGCGCAACCGCTGCCCTATGTCTGCCGTTAGCGCCGTCGGATTCATCGCATTGTTCGCGTCGCAGACTTGCCAAAACTGTTCTGGATCGCCTAGCGCGTTAGCTGTAATCAAATCGAGCCGATCTTCTGCGGTAATGGTGACCTCTCCTAACAGCGGTAGGTCTTGGCCATTGGGCAAAAAGCGTCGACAGACAT
>JAAHIA010000273.1 GCA_010671975.1 Leptolyngbya sp. SIO4C1
CCCCGGCTGATCCCGGTACCCAGTAGAATTGCAATTAGCTCCGCTGTTTGCAATTCTACTGGGTACCGGGATCAGCCGGGGCAATAAGCTCTCTGCGGTCAACCTGGGGCAGCATTTGCTCAATCAGCTCAGTCAGACCGGGCAGCCGGCCTTGGCAGTGCTGCGGGAGATCGCGCCGCAGGAGCTAATGCAACTGCCCGGCATTGGTGAAGCCAAAGCCGCCACCATTTTGGCCGCAGTTGAGCTAGGCAAGCGCGCGTATCAAATCCGGCCGGCCGAGCGTACCGTTGTTGACGATCCTGCAGTGGCAGCCGCCGTACTCAGCCACGAGCTGATGTGGCAGTCACAGGAGCGGTTTGCGGTGCTGCCGTTGGATATCAAGCATCGCATCCTGGTTCCTAAAGTGGTCACGATTGGCACAGCCACTGAGACCCTGGCGCATCCGCGCGAAATTTTCCGCGAAGCAATTCGTCAGGGCGCTGCCCGCCTAATCGTGGCGCACAATCATCCCTCTGGCAGCCTACAGCCAAGCGCTGCAGACCTCGACCTCACCCGTCAGCTGCTAGGCGGCGCGGCGCTGCTAGGAATCCCACTGCTAGACCATTTGATTTTAGGCAACGGAGATTTTCTCAGCCTGCGGCAGACTACGGCGCTGTGGAATGAGTCGACGGATGGTGAATCTCTTTGAGCAGCTGCTGTACGTCTGAGGGCAAAGTTGGTCGATGAAAAATATAGCCCTGAACGGTGTCACATTGAATAGAGCGCAAAAATTCTAGCTGCTCTGAATGTTCAACCCCTTCCGCTACGATGTTGAGCCCTAGCTTCTGGCCTAGCATCACAATAGTTGTCACGATATGAGCCACCTTGTTGTTTGTATCTGGCATCAGCTCGCGAATGAATGACTGATCAATTTTTAGATTGTCTAGCGGTAAAAACTGCAGCCGGTTGAGCGAAGAATGGCCGGTACCAAAATCATCGACCGACAGTTTGATGCCCATCTGATGCAGCTCTCCTAGCACCTGACGAGTAAAGTCAACGTCTTGAATAGCCATTGACTCAGTAATTTCTAGCTCCAAATACTGAGGCTCTAAGTCTGTTTCTGAGAGAATTTGAGCAATCGTCTCAGCCAGTCGAGGCTGACGGAACTGCTTGGGCGACAGATTCACTGCGACCGTAATGGGTGGCAGCCCGGCCGTCTGCCAAGCCTTATTCTGCAAGCAGGCCTGCCGTAAGACCCATTCGCCAATGGGCAAAATCAGACCGTTTTCTTCAGCCAGTGTAATAAAGATCTTGGGGGAGACCAGCCCCATTTTGGGATGCTGCCAGCGAATCAACGCTTCTACGCCCCGGATCTCGCCCGAGAACAGATTTACTCTAGGCTGATAGTAGAGGATAAACTCTTCGCGAGCTAGGGCATAGCGCAGGTCTTTTTCTAAGATCAGCGTTTCGGGCAGCTTAGAATCTATGGCTGGGTTGTACACTTCATAGCTGTTGCGTCCCTGCTCTTTAGCACGATACAGAGCAATGTCGGCATGCCTGATCAGGGTTTCAGCATCGTGGCTAGCCTCGTTCAGACAGGCAATGCCGATGCTGCCCGTAACATAGAGTTCGTGGTCCTCAATCTCGCAGACGGCATCCAGGGCCTGCAAAATTCTCTCTGCGATTAAGGTGGCATCGCTAAGCTGTTGAATATTGGGCAAGAGGATGGTGAACTCATCACCGCCCCAGCGGGCAACCACATCGCCAGTGCGTAAGCTCTGAGAAATGCGACTAGCCGCTATTTGCAACAGCCCATCGCCCACCGTATGGCCAAGCGTATCGTTGATTGTTTTGAACCGATCGAGATCTAAAAACATGACGGCCAGGCTAGTTTGGCTTCTAGCCGCGTTGTTTAAGCAAAAGGCCAGCTGCTCATCAAACAGCGTGCGGTTAGGCAGCCCCGTCAGCGAGTCGTAGAGCGCCCGGTAGCGCATCTTGGCTTCAATCTCATGTCGATTGAGTGCGGCACTGATGCTAGCGGCTAAGGTAAACAGGCTCGATTCTTCATGGGCTGACCACTGCCGATCAAACTGCGCGTCTGCCATGCCGACATAGCCCCAGTAGCTGCCTTTGAGAAAGAGCGGCACGAGCAAAATTGCGTGGATTGTAGACTGGTGGTCAATGGCTGTGACTGCGCTAGCTGCTTCGATTTTGACGGACCGACCCGCCGTTAGCGCACTGTGCCAGGCATCTATGTCTGCTTCGCCCTGGCCCTGATAGTGCTTCTGATAGTGTCTTAGTGCGTTTAGCGACAGCGGCGACTGCGGCGGCTGCGACCAGACAAAGGGCAGCGTTTGTTCTGAGGCTTGGTCATCGGCGACCAGAAACACGTGATCGACGTTAGCGGCTTTGCCAAAAGCTGCGATCGCAGCTTGAATGGCAACGTCCTGATCGAGCTCACTCAGCAGCGTGTTGGTTGCCTGAGCAATGGCGCGCAGCAGGTTGTCTCGCCTCAGCAGCTCGGCCTCGGCGTGTTTCTTCTTTGTAATATCTTCGACTGAGCCTTCATAGGCGACTAGCTTTCCCTGCGCATCGTAAATGGCGCGCGCATTCTCTGAAATCCAGATGATCTCGCCGTCAGCTCGATAGACCTGAGATTCAAACTCACGCACGGCCGGCTGCTGCTGTAGCAGCTGGGTGAACCTAGCCTGACGGCCTGGAATGACGTAGCGCCCCTCTTGCTGATTGGCCGAGCTGTTAATGAGCTCAGCGGGCGAAGCATAGCCATAGATTTCAGCCATCATTGGATTGACAATCGTATAAACCCCGGCTGCCGTACTGCGAAAGATGCCTTCAATGGCGTTTTCAAAAAGATTGCGATAGTTGCTCTCAGCCTGCAGGTGAGCTGCTTCAGCCCGCTTGAGGCCGGTGATATCGAGCATAAAGATGCGTACCAGGCTGCTCTCAGGCAGGTAGTAGATTGATTGATGATAGGTGCGCTGGTCGAAGTCAATCTCGCGCAGGCAGGCAAGCTCATCGGCCTGCTGCACCATGCGAATAACGCCTGCTAAGGTAGGGTGCCGTGCGCCCTGCTTACGAATCTCAGAAAACTTACCTAGCGCTGCCGGGTTGAGGTAGGTGATGCTGCCCTGCAGATCAATCTCAACAATCGGGTTCGGGCTCAGCTCTAGAAATGAAACCAGCCGTGCCAGCTCTGCATCCGCCGAGGCCTCGCTGATGGCCTTTTCGACAATCACTGTTCCCGTTAAGTCGGTCTGCAGCAGACCGTCTGTGCCAGAACTGACAGCGCTGAGCAGGCAGTAGTACGTTGCCTGGGTAGCGCCACCAAAGTCTATCTGATCGCCATGTCTGAGAATGTGGGAGGAGCGCTTTTCACCGTTGACAAAGACGCCGTTGGTGCTGCGCTTACCCTTCAGATTGCCATCTACGAGGCGAAAGAAGTGATGCTCGCTGTCTGGAAAAGCAATGCGCAACAGCAGCGCATGCTGCCGAGAAATTTCTGGAGCGCTGATTACAATCGAGTTGCTAGAAGCTCGGCCAATAGAATAGGTTGCTCCCTCCAGCGGTATTTTGCGGCTACCTGTATGGTCTTTGACTTCTAAAAAATGATATGTCTGAGATTCCATAAGGGAACGTGATGGCTTTAGGGCAACCCTCGGAATGGTTGTCACAGCTGATACTGGTGATAGTTTTATCTATGCCCAGAATCCCAAAATTGCTAACTTAGCAGAAATTGCGGTATTTAAGCTAAATTTTCGGATAAATTTGCTAGGGCTGATTCAAGCTGCTCTAATCGATGTTCTAGAAGGCAATCTTGGCTCAAATAGGGTTCACAGCGGGTCAGAATTTGGTCTAGCCGCGCTGCAGCTTGCATCATTGAATTAGGCGACGGCCAAGCGCAGCCAACCCAGTGGCGGGCCGAGCGCAGCCCAGAGCGCAGCCCGCGACCGTAGCGGGGATAGTCGGCTAGCGGCGGCAGCAGCTGCGGGCGATAGGGCAGCTGCATCGAGGCACACCAGTCTTGCCATTTGAAGCACAAAATGCGGGGGCTGGTAATCAGAGGAATCCAGGGGACGCGCAGAGCGTCAGCCGCGATCGCACCGTGCATGGCTTCGGCCAGCAGCAGCTGGGTTTCACCAATAGCGGTCAGCACCTGCTCGACCGGCCAGCGCGGGTCAATATAGCGCAGGTTGAGCTGCTGACAGACTTGCTGCCAGGCTGGCTGAGCGTAGGTGGCATGGTGAATATGCGGCATAAAGCCAACCCGAGCTGTTTTTTGACCAGAGGCAGTAAAGCACCGGTGAATCAGCAGTCCGCCGTCTGCGATCGCGGTTTCTATGGGTAGCTTCAGCTGCTTGGCCGACAGCGGCCCCCGCACGCAGACAATTTGCCAATGGCGAGGAATCTGGCGCAGCGGCCTTTCGTAGCCGGCGCCGGTGCTAAAGATAATCAGGCGTTTGGCTGGGGCCGTGCGCTCGGGCAGCCGCGAGTTGAGCAGCGTACCGGTGCCGATAAACAGAGTTGAGTCATCTTGGTCAAAGCCGTCTGGCAGCAGCTGAGGCCAAAGCCAGGCGTTGAGCTCATCGCCGAAGTTAGCCGCGCGATCGCGACGCTGATAGTAGTACAGCTTCATTTTGCGTCAGGCATGAGAGGACAGTCGGCGGCAAGCGCGGGTCTGATAGCTGTGCCAGCGCGCTCTGATCTGCTGCCGGTGTCGCCAGACTGGGTCGGTTCGCCAACGCTCATAGATCGGCAGCGCCACCGATTCGATAAACTGACACCAGCGCTGCTCAATCTGCTCAGGCTGGTAGCGCTGCACCTGGCGGCGACCGTTGGCCACTAAAGTCCGCCGCAGCTGGGCCGAGTGCTTGAGCTGGCGCAGGGCCTTAATCAAAGCGTCGAATGAAGCGACCTCCAGATAGTCAACCCCGCTGTGCCCTGTCGCCCGATAGGCCGACTCTACCCCCAGCACGGCAGGCACTTCAGCCAGCCAGGCATTGTACAGCTTTGTGGCCGGTTTGCTAGGGTAGCGCTGCCGATCAAAGCTGCGAACGGCAATGACAGCATCCACCTGGCGATAGTCGTGCCAGCGGTCATGCAGGGCCGCCGCCTCAGACCAGCGATTGTGGCTGATTGCAGGCTGCCAGGCCAAGCCTAGCTGGGCTAGCTGGCGCTGCCAGTGCTCGGTCTGTAGCTCAGGGGCAAGGCTGTTGCTATGACCGAAAAAGGCCACGGTTTCAAAGCGATCGGCGCGGCTGCGATCGCGCGGCAGCAGGCCCGGCTGCGGCCAGTGCGGTATGAAATAGTGATGAGCGCCGACCTCGCCGGGATTTTGCACAATGTGCACAGGAGCCGTGGCGAGGGGCGTAGATTCGGCTTTTAAGCAAATCGGCAGCCGCGTTGCGGTGGCTGGCACTGGGCTCACCCGAGCGGCATTGCTGTGAAAGAAAACGAGCCCATCTTCGGGCAGCGCTGCGGTCAGCTGACAGGGCACCCCTAGGCGCTGTAGCCGTAGCGCTGTCTGTACCGTCCAGGCGTAGATGCCAAGCCCAAAGCCGCGCCAGTGGGCGGTCGCTGCGCTATCTTCGGGCAGCGGCAAATCTTTCGGCCAGAGCGCAGTGGGCAGGTAAAACGCAATTGGCGGCCAATCCTTAAGCATGAAAGAGTTTATCTATGCTCAAGTCAGGCAGCAAAGCCACTAGCCAGCGAGCTATCCAGCCGCGTGTTTGGGTCTGCCAGTAGTAGATGGGACTGAATAAGCTGCTGAGTAGCAGCCGTCGCTCACAAGCTGTTACCACATCTAAGGCAAAGAGCTGCCGCGTGACAACTAGATGTAGCAGCAGCTTACGCAGATCGCTAGCGGCATATAGCAGCGTCATACCGGCTCGCTGCCAGCTGGCGTAGTGCATCATGCGTAGCGGATAGCGGCTGCTGCCAATGCTGTGAAATAGGGTCAGCAGATAGGGCCGCTCAAGCCGCGCCTGCGGAATGCGATGAAACAGCCGCATCTGCGGATTGTGCCAAATGGTCCAGCCGCGCTGGCGCAGGTAGGAGAGTGTTTCAATATCTTCGCCCTTTGCCCGCACTGACTGAGCGCAAACGCCGGTTAGCTTTGGCTCATCTGGCACCGCCGAGAGCCAGGCCTGACGGCGAATCACCATACCGGCACCGGCTGGCAGCACGCCGCGATGGCGCGCATAGGCAAAGGGGTGGCTGCCTCGCTCAATCACAGCTAAGCAGCTGGCAATGCGCTGAAATCCGGGCGGCGGCTCTACCGCGTAGTCACCTAGAATCTCGCTACCATAGGCGCCGATGGTCGGATGCTGCTGAGCAAACCGATAGGCGGCACTAACCCAGTCGGAGGCTGGCACCGTATCGTCATCAATGAACCCAACCCACTCGGCCTGCACGGTCTGAATAGCGCAGCGTCGAGCGTAGGCAAGTCCCTGCCTGGGCTCAAAGGCATAGCGCAAAGCCACGGGCTCAGGCCAGATCTGCTGATAGTCCTGCACAACCGTAGCAGTGGCATCCTGGCTGTGATTGTCAACAATCAGGATTTCCCAGCCGAAGGTATCCGTCTGCTGCTGCGATCGCAGCGCCGCTAACACTGCTGGCAGCCTTGCTGCCCCGTTATAGGTACAGACAACCACAGAAAAATCAACCACGCTGTCTCTGTGCTGGCAATAAGCAACCCAATCTCGAACGATGCACTTTTTCCATTCAAGAAATATTAAGATAGCCAGATTAAGAACTTGTCAAGAAGCGCGCAGCCCGTCCGTAGATTTGCCTAGCGCTCTTGCTTACATGTTAGTCATTCTTAGC
>JAAHIA010000274.1 GCA_010671975.1 Leptolyngbya sp. SIO4C1
TAAATAGCGGCAGGGCATAGCCGGCCGCTATTTCTATCCGCGCTGGCAGTTCGGCTGTATAGCAGCGTCGATCTGATCGTTCTCAAAGCGCTGGGGGGCACCGCCGAGCAGGCCGGCGTGTATGCCGTTGCTCAGAACCTTGCCTTGCTCGGCGGCGTCATGGGTCCGGCGCTAGTGCCTGTCCTGCTGGCAAAGCTCTCTCAGCTCCTCAAGCAGGGGCGGGTACAGCCGGTGAAAGCCTTAAGCCAGATGGCAATGCGGGTAGTACTGCTGCATCTGCCGTTTGCCGGCGTGGTGATCGGGTCTGCCTCTGAGATCGTGCGCTGGCTGTTTGGCGACGCCTATGGGGCCGCTGGGCCGCTGTTTGCGCTGCTGTTTTTAGCCGCGATCGCAGCGGTAATGATAGCCGTCACCAGCGCCATCCTGATTGCCTCAGAAAGGCCGATTTGGACGCTATTCTTAGCAGCACCGATGCCTATCATTAGCGTTATCGGGCACTGCCTGCTGATTCCTCGGCTAGGCCCGCTCGGTGCCGCGATTGTCACCCTCATAGTTGCCAGTCTGAGCGCAGTCGGGGCGATCACGGCTGTTCACCTGCGGTGGCAGATAGTGCCGCCGGGGACGACGCTGGGACGCAGCGGTCTGCTGTTTACAGTAAGTTTATCGATCGCCAGCGCCTGGTCTGCGCCAGGACCGTGGCTATTGCTCAAGCTGCCGGTGCTGGGTCTCGCTGTTTTGGCTATGCTCTGGGTTTCTGGCGAGCTGAGTTCTGAAGATAAACGCCGGCTGCGTAAATTTTTCTTGGATAAATTTAACAAGTCACCGAGCAAGACCTAAATGACTCAAGTATGCTCGCCTGTTTTATTGTTCTCTTTAATCTCTCATTGAGGTGCAGACAGTGCTCAAAAACGCTATCTCTTTTTCCATTATTATTCCAACTTATAATCGACCGGCTCAGCTGGTAAACTGCCTGACGGCGCTCGCTGACCAGCAGTATTCTAAACAACAAGCCTTCGAGGTGATTGTTGTTAATGACGGCGGCGCTTCGGTCGATAGCGCGATCAGACCTTTTCAACAAGACTTAACAATAACGCTCATTAACCAGCAGAATACCGGTCCGGCACAGGCTCGAAATCAGGGCGCTGCTGCCGCTCAAGGGGATTTTCTGGTCTTCACCGACGATGACTGTCGACCCGCGCCAGATTGGCTGCAGCAGCTAGCAAAACACTGTGAGAGATTGGGCTATGAGGAACAATCCTCAAAAATTGCCGTCATGATTGGCGGGCAGACGATAAATACGCTTTCCAAGAATCTTTATTCTGTTGCTAGTCAGATGATTGTGGATCTAGCCTATCAGTACTTTAATCCTCAGCCTAGCCAAGCTCGCTTTTTTGCTTCGAACAATATGGTCTTTCCCCGAGAGCCTTTCCTGAAGATAGGCGGATTTCATCCCGCATTTCGCACCTCTGAAGACCGAGAGATTTGCGATCGCTGGCTGCGCAGCGGCTACAGAATGCAGTACGTCAGCGATGTCAAAATCTATCACGCGCATCGTCTCAGCCTTGCAAGCTTTTGGCGACAGCATCTCAGCTATGGTCGAGGAGCCTTTCGCTATCACACTATTCGCACGCAGCGAGGAGAGCCGCCCTTCCGTCCAGATCTCAGCTTCCAAAAACAGATTCTCATTCAGCCCTTTAAGCGGCTGTCGCTGCCTCAGGCTGTTGTCGTCGCCGGGCTGATGTGTCTTTCTCAGGCGGCTAGCTTAGTCGGCTACCAGCAAGAGAGGCGGCGTCA
This sequence comes from Leptolyngbya sp. SIO4C1, assembly GCA_010671975.1. Lineage (GTDB taxonomy): Bacteria > Cyanobacteriota > Cyanobacteriia > Phormidesmidales > Phormidesmidaceae > SIO4C1. The sequence goes on from JAAHIA010000274.1 coordinate 1,795, forward strand.
AACTGCAGAGAGACTATGCGAGACGCTGCTGCCAATTGGCTTTACTAAATAGAAAAAACCGGATGGAATCCCCAACGCAATCAACCCAATCGCCCGAGCTGTCTGTCATTTTGATCACGTCAGACCGCTATGCCAGTATCTGCAAGACTGTCAGCTATCTTCAACAGCAAACAATTCAGAACCGGATAGAGCTGATAATCGTTGCGCCTTCTCGCGGGGAACTGTCGCTAGAGGCCGATGAGCTATCGGGATTTAGGCGGTACCAAATTGTAGAAATCGGCCGCATTCAATCGATTGGGTGGGCCTACGCTGCCGGTATCCGCGCTGCGCAAGCGCCGATTGTGGCGCTGGCTGAGGATCACTGCTTTCCAGTCCCGACCTGGGCCGAGGCGCTGGTGCAGGCCCACCAGCAGCCCTATGCCGCCGTTGGCCCGGCGTTGAGCAATGCCAACCCTCACAACGCCATCAGCTGGGCCGATATGCTGATCGCCTATGTGCAGTGGATGGACCCCGCAATCGGTCAGACAGTTAACTTTTTGCCCGGGCACAACAGCAGCTACAAGCGCGACATCCTCATGCGCTACGGTGATCGCCTAGAAGCGATGCTGGAATCCGAGACGCTGATGCACTGGGATCTGCGATCGCAGGGCTATGAGCTGTACCTGGAGCCTGCTGCTAAAGCCGCCCATACAAATTTTGCCCAGCTGTTTCCCTGGCTGCCGGTGCAGTTTCGAGCCGGTCGCGTCTTTGCCGGCGGTCGCGCTGAGGTCGAGCACTGGCCCTGGTTTAAGCGGCTGGCCTACATGGCGGCTTCACCGCTGATTCCGCTAGTGCGGGGGGCGCGGATTTTGCAGGCGCTAAATCAGGGCGAACGGCGGCAGGTGAAGCTGGCGTTTGGCACCTTGCCGATGACGCTGCTGGGGCTCACGGCAGACGGGCTGGGGCAGATGGTCGGCTATGGGTTTGGCTATGGCGCTGCCCTGCAGGATTACGCCGAGGCAGAATTTCATCGCGAACTGTACCAGTAGTTCAAAACGATGCTGATCGACGGACGGACGCTCAAAGCAGAAGACAGGCTTACCACCGATGTCTGCATTGTTGGAGCGGGGGCAGCGGGTTTGACGCTGGCTCAGGCTTTAGAGGGGACAGCTACTGCAGTAATGCTGCTCGACAGCGGCAGCTTTCGCTCTGAGCCCAGTACCCAGTCGCTGGCAGAGGGCACAGCTGAGCATTCCCCCTACCCGTTCAGCGAATCGCGGGCGCGCTGCTTTGGCGGCTCAACCACGCGCTGGAGCGGGGCCTGCGTGCCGCTCGATGCCAGTGATTTTCAGGCTAAGGCATGGCTGCCGTACAGCGGCTGGCCGTTTGAGCGCACCGAGCTGCTGCCCTACTACCGGCAGGCGCAGCAGGTCTTTGGCCTGCCAGAAACTTTGCCGCCGCTGCCTAAAGACTCGCCATTTCAGCAGTCGCCGGTCGAGACCAAATGGGTTGCGTTTAGCCAACCGCTCGATCTAGGTCGCAAGTACCGGCAGCAGATCTTGCGATCACGCAACGTCACGCTGGTCACGCATGCCAATGTGGCTCAGCTTGTCCCAGACGAGCATCAGTGCCGGGTCGTGCGCATCGAGATTAAAGGCCCGGATGGGGAAGCGTTTGCGATCGCGCCCCAGCGGGTGATTTTAGCGACCGGCGGCATCGAAAACGCGCGGCTGCTGCTGGCCTCTAACTGCCCCAACGGTCTGGGCAATCAGCACGACCTGGTCGGGCGCTTCTTCATGGAGCACTACCTCAAGAGCGTCGGTATTTTGCCGATTGGTCAGCAGCGGGCGGCTTGCCTGTTTACCGACTTGCGTCCTCTAGGGCAGACCTTCGGCCTGGGCACGTTTGGCCTAACCGACGACCGGCGCGATCGCGAACAGCTGCTCAACTTGCACGTTCGCGGCTATCGCTACAGCCTTTTAGAAGATACGGCGGCGGTGATTGCCGCCAAGCAGATGCTGCGCGACCCGGCGAAGGCCCCCTCTCTGTGGCGCAACCTGACACCCGACAGCTGGCAGATTTTACCGCGCTATGCGGGCTGGCACCTGTGGAACAAAGTGAACAAACAAGCCCAGTTCTCTCATCTGCGGCTGCAGGCCTGGATGGAGCAGGAACCTGACCCAAATAATCGCGTGACGCTGTCGTCAGTGCGCGATCGCGCCGGGCAACCGCAGGCGCACCTAACGCTACGCTTTAGCCAGAAAATGTGGGATGGCGCGGTGCGATCGCTGCAGCAGCTTGACCAGGCGCTTCGCCAGCGAGGGCTGGGGCCGCTCGAATACGACGCCGCTCGAATTCAACACCTGGCCTCTTACGACAAGATTGGCCTGCATCATATGGGCACAACGCGAATGCACCAGAGCCCGAGACAGGGGGTAGTGGATGCCGACTGCAGGGTACACGGCATGGCTAACCTATACGTAGCTGGTAGCTCTGTCTTTCCCACCGGGGGCGCGGCAAACCCAACGCTGACGATTGCAGCCTTAGCTTTACGTTTGGCCGAGCACATAGGCACCAAAGCACCGAGCAGGCACTTATCGTGATTTTCTCTATTCGAACGGCTGGTAATTCGCTGCTGGCCACAGTTCATTAATTTCGTCTGCCTGCTGTTCTGCGCTGAACTGTTCCCAAACAATGCCGTTGACGTCGGTATCGCACGTAAACTCTGTTGCAGTTGAGTCTTCCCAGCCTAGGTGTCTGAGCGAACCAGGCGCGCATGAGCGATCGCAACGGATAGAAATATTGAGAGTTTCCGTCCTCCAGAGTGCGTATTCACCAGGAACCAATGAGCATGGCTCTACGCCCAGACGAGCGCTGTAATCGGAGATCGTTTCCTCGATACGATCGGTAGATATCGCGATATGAAGTTTTTTCATGGCCGCTTCTGTAGATTCAAGGTCGTGGCAAGGGCTCTATCCTAGCGCTCTCTACAATGTGAGAGAAAGCGGCTGCGGGTAGCGCTAGATTTGTGATTCGTGCTCATGGTTGCCCGATGGGTTATGCTTCGTCAGGCTGCTAATAAATGCCCATCCTGCTACCAGCTATGGGAGCCCGAATCATGGCAGAACCCTCCGTTCCAAAAATTCGCCAGACTGTAGAGGAGATCTACCGCACTGACTCACGGCGAGTATTTGCTACCCTAATCCGCCTGCTGTACAACTTTGATCTTGCCGAAGAAGCTCTGCACGATGCCTTTGCTGCTGCTGCCGAAAAGTGGCCTCGAGAAGGCGTGCCCGTCAATCCCTATGCTTGGCTGGTGTCCACCGGACGCTTCAAAGCCATTGACGCTTTACGCCGCCGCACCCGCTTTGATGCTTCCCTCGTAGATTTGGCCTCAAAACTTGACACCCCAGCCAATGAAATTGTTGACGATAGCCAAGTTGAAGATGATCGCCTGCGGCTGATCTTTACCTGCTGCCATCCGGCCCTGTCACCCGAAGCCCAGGTGGCGCTCACCCTGCGAGAAGTTTGCGGCCTCACCACTGAAGAGATCGCCAATGCCTTTTTGATTTCACCCTCCACCTTGGCTCAACGAATTGTGCGGGCCAAAGCCAAAATCCGCGATGCTGGTATTCCTTACCAGGTACCCTCGAAAGCCGATCTGCCTGAGCGGTTAGAGACGGTCTTACAGGTGATCTATCTAGTGTTTAACGAGGGCTATGCGGCTTCCTCTGGACCAGCCCTGACACGGGCCAACCTTTCCCAAGAAGCAATTCGGCTAGGACGGCTGCTGATGGAACTGCTGCCCGATTCGGAAGTGATCGGCCTGCTGGCACTAATGCTGTTGCAGGAGTCGCGGCGGGCGGCACGCACCTCCTCTAACGGCGATCTCATTTTGTTAGAAGACCAGGACCGTTCTCGCTGGGATGCCGACCAGATTGCCGAGGGGTGGGCACTGGTACAGCGAGTGCTGACTTCAGGTCAGTTTGGCATATACACCGTGCAGGCCGCGATCGCGGCCGTCCATGCTCAGGCTCCAAGCACCGCCGAGACCGCTTGGAGTCAAATTGTTGCCTGGTATGACGTACTAGCCCAGCTCAACCCCTCTCCTGTCGTGGAGCTGAACCGAGCTGTGGCCATTGCCATGCGGGATGGGCCTGCTGTGGGGCTGCAGCTGGTTGACACCATTTTGGAGCAAGGTCGTTTGAAAGACTATCACCTGGCCTATGCGGCTCGGGCCGATTTTTGTCGACGGTTAGGCAAAATGGCTGCCGCCAGAGAGGCCTACCAGCAAGCCCTAATACTGGTTAAACAGGAACCCGAGCGCCGTTTTCTGGAAAAACGCTTGCGAGAACTGGGTTAAAACTTTTTTTGCTTTCCTGTCGATTTGCTCCTTTGCCAGACGACTACTCAATACTAGTAGCCAGTTCAAAGCAGCTTTAGGCCCTTCTCAAGGAACGGCCCATCACTAGCGGCAGCACATGGCAAATCGTCCACGAGCATGTCTCGGTTCCTTTTTCCAGAAAGCAGCGGAGATTATACTCACGCTTAGTCCAAAACCGATATCCAAATTACCGATGTCTAAACAAGGAGAAGTTTCCATGAAAGTCATGGTTTTAGTCAAAGCAACTCCCGACTCCGAAGCAGGGATCATGCCTACGGAAGACATTCTGGCTGCAATGGGCCAGTTCAACGAAGCACTGGTTGAAGCAGGAATCATGCTTGCTGGGGAAGGGCTACATCCCACCTCGAAAGGCGTGCGCGTAACGTTTTCAGGACGTCATTGTACCGTCATCGATGGCCCCTTTGCCGAAACAAAAGAACTGGTTGCAGGCTTCTGGCTTTGGCAGGTGAAATCTATGGCAGAGGCCATTGACTGGATCAAGCGCAGTCCCTTTCAAGACGGTGAAGTCGAAATTCGTCCCATCTTTGAAGCGGATGACTTTGGTGACGCCTTTACCCCCGAACTCAGGGAACAGGAAGAACGCCTCCGCGCCGAAATGGAAAAACGGCAGTAACGATAAATTGGG
>JAAHIA010000275.1 GCA_010671975.1 Leptolyngbya sp. SIO4C1
ACGTCAAAGACGTTGTAGCTGTTGATCCAGCAGGTACCCGCCCTGACCGCGCCCGCAACGCGCATAGCCTTCGCCATGTCCGAGGTCTGCACGCCGGCGGCCAAGCCGAACTGGGTGTCGTTTGCGATGCACGTTTGTGATGGCGCTATGTGCAGGTCGGCTAGGCGGCTTTAGTCCTGTACGTAGTCAGTGCCGTTGATTAGGGCAATCTCAGCGCGGACAAACTCGCGGCCGAGATAGGCAGCATGGTCTAGAAAGCTAATTGGGCAGGGACTATCTTTGTCTTCAAACAGCTTGATGCAGAGCTCCTTAGCCGTTCGCCCGGTGTAGACAGTGGTATGCTGGCGCTCCACCTTGCCACGCGTCGGCAGGGGTTTGCCGGTTTCTGGGTCGCAGGCTAGGCCCTTGTCGTTAATCACGTTAGTGAAATGCTTAGCACAAATGAGCCCGCTATCGCGATCAAGGTAGATAAGAAAATAGCCCTGCGGATCGAGCTCAATGTAGCGCTTAGACAGTCGATTATCTAAGTCGGCTAGAGCCTGAGCAGTTGTCTCTGGCGCACTGGCATTGAGCGAGGCATTGAGCGGATTGAGAGGGCCGGCAGCAACCATAGGCTTTATTTAAAGGCTTAATCTGACGTCTTTGTTTGGGCAAGTCTATTGCGATCTCTCATTTTATCGCAGCGTCTGAGCCGAACGAGAGACTACAGAAAGTCTTTGGAGTTGAGCGCTAGCGCAGAGCCGCATCGGCTGCTTCTGCACCCGCTAGGTCAGCCTTAGGCTTGAGGGGCAAATCGGCGTTGATGTATTCGATCTCACGCTTTTCGGCCTGGTTGATGCGGTCGATGTAGTCGTGCAAAATCTTTTGCAGCGACGGATAGTAAAACCGATGCAGGCTGTAGTTAGGCGTTGCTGGAAAGCCTCGACGCTTCTTGTGACGCCCGCCCGCGCCTGGATCAAACAGCTGTATGCCCTGACGGATAGCCCAGTCAATTGGCTCGTAGTAGCAGGCATTGAAGTGCAGGTGATTGAAATCTTCGAACGCCCCCCAGTAGCGACCGTAAAGCCGATCGCCCTTGGTTAGACAAAACGACATGCCCACCGGGTCTGAGTTAGCATCGCCGTAGGCCGCAAAAATAACGGTGCGATCGCGATAGTTTGGATAGAGCTGCTGAAAGAATCGGCGCGTGAGATATTTGCTGCCCCACCAGCCAAACTTGTCACAGGTATCGCTGTAAAAGTCATACACCAGCGAGCACAGCGACTTAGACAGGGTGTCACCCGTGTGCACCTCGAATCGCAGACCGGCCTTTTCCACCGACTTACGCTCGCGCTTGATATTGCGTCGCTGGTTGGCCGTAAAGCGCCCCAAATAGTCGCCAAAGGTCTGATAGGCTTCATTTTGCCAAACATAGCTGTGGTGTAGCCAGGGACGAAAACCCAGCTGCTCCATCAGCTGCTGCCACTGCGGATCGACGTAGAGAAAGTTGCAGCCAGAAATTTGATTGCGTTCGCAAAAGTCATCGATTGCTCGCACCATCAGGGCGGTCAGCGCGGCCTCATCCTCGCCCTCGGCAATCAGAAAGCGATAGCCTTCAGCTGGCGTAAACGGCGACATCCCCAGCAGCTTGGGGTAGTACTGTACGCCCAGCCGCTCGGCGAGCTCGGCCCACTGATGGTCAAAGACAAACTCACCGTAGCTGTGCGCTTTGAGGTAGAGCGGCGCAGCGGCAATCAGGCTGCGATCGCGCCAGAGGGTCAAATGACTGGGCCGCCAGCCGGCATTGGCAACGGCGCTGCCCGAGCTTTCCATATTGTGTAGCCAATTCCACTCAAAAAAAGGCGTTTTTAGCGGCATCGCCATAGCATCCCAATCAGCCTGTGGCAGATCAGCTATGCGGTTTACCCAGCGGACAGCGATATGAGATTGCAAAGTTAGTACATCGGCACGCATCGTTTTCTAGGGTAGTGTAACTTAATTAAATCTGTCGGCTTTCTCAGCCCGATGGCGGCGATAGTGCACAAAGATTTCATGGCCAACCGGCTCGGCGCTCACCAGCTGCAGCGACAGCGCCTCAGCCGCCGGTCGACCTTCACCATCGACCAGCGTGGGCGCGCTGCGACCGCCTAGCAGCAGCGGACAGAGCGTCAGATAGAGCTCATCGACCAAATCATCCGGCAGCAGGGCTGCCACCAGCTCGCCGCCGCCCATCACCGCTAGCCGCTGGATGCCTTGCTGCCTCAGCTGGGCCAAAATGGCGGGCCAGTCAAACGCGCCCTGACGCAGCGGCGCTGTCCAAACCAGGTCGAATGCGGTCTGAGCCCGCCATCGCCGGGCGCCGGCTGCGCTCGTGAGCAGCCAGCGCGGCACTGGCTGAGTAAAAAATCGCCAGGTGGGGTCAAAGCAGGCTGTGGCTGAGCAGACAATTTGAGTCGGCTGGGGGGGCTGTCCACGCTGCTGCCGCTGAGTCAACAGGGCTGCCTCTCGGACGGCTAGCGTCGTGTGGTAGGCCCGCAGGGTACCGGCTCCAAACAGCGTCGCATCTGCCCTAGCAATCTGCGCTTCCAGTCGCTGCTGGTCAGCTGCAGAGCCAAATCGCGCGGCGCTGCGAGCGGTATCTCCAATTTTGCCATCAGCGCTCATGGCCAAGACAACGCTAACCCAAGGACGAATAGATTTTTCAGCAGCAGCGTTTGCAGCAGAGTCTTGCGCCATAATGAACTGAGTTTATCGGGTTTGGTAGCTCAAAACTTCATCTATGTGAGCCAACTTTCAACTTTTAGGCCACAGTCCTGCGGAGCGTTCTCCACAGTCGATAGACTAAACGAATATGCCTGCTGACGGCGGACCGCTCGAAAAGCGCTCCCATGCAGGAACCAGCGCCGCCTACGCCGACTGAAGCTGCGCTGCCGCACCTGTGTTTCCCCTCACGTCCCTCCGTTTCGGCTGTGTTTCCCTCTGCTGCCTTGCCCTATCTATTTCCAGCTAGTCGATTCAGTTTCGCTGTCTCCTAGAGACTTTTATGGTCAAACGTCCTCGTTCGTTTCGTCGCCTCTTACTGCTGCGGATTCTATTGCTGAGCGTTCCTGTCCTCCTCATCGGCCAGGCGATGACCCTGCGAAAAGCCAGAACCAGCCTATTAGAAACCGCCCGTCAAAACTTGGCTAGCAGCGCTGTTCGCAAAGCTGAGCAGCTTGAGCAAGAGGTCGAGGCCGTGCAAGCAGACCTCGGGCTGCTCACCCAGACTCAGGCGCTAAAAACCGGTAGCCTAGCCGAGATTGAGCAGCTGCTCGGGCAGTTTTCAGAGTCGGTTCCCTATCAAGTAGCCTGCTTTGAGCTGCGAAATGCCGCCGGTGCGATCGCGCTGAGTACCTGTGAGCAGTCGCTGGCAGAAGCGCCCACCTGGCCAGCAGTGCCGGTACCGGGCACCTTTTCTATGGTTTCTCTGGGGGCCGCTAGTCGGGCTGCGGTCGATCAGCCGCGCAGCGTCTCACCCATCGATCTGGTAGTTGCAGCCCCGGCTTATAACGGCGATCGGCAGCTGCGCTACACCATGACGCTGCAGGTTCGGCTAACGCAGCTAGAAGACACGAATCCGCGCTCCCTAGTCGGTAATACCGTCATTATTAACGACCTGGGCACGCTGGTGATTCATCCCGACTCGGCTCAGGTGGGTCAGCCCGTCGCAGCGGTGCCTGCAGCGGCGCGGCTGAGCGACATTATTAACAGCGTTGAAGAAGGTAAAGAGGCCAACCTGCATCTGTTCAACTTTGAGCAGTCTGGCGATGAGTGGCTAGCCGGCTACAGCGGCGCTCAGCTAGCCAGCCAGCCTGGCTCAGCAGCAACCTGGACTGTGCTAGCCGTAACGCCTCTGCCCAAAGCGCTGCACGCGCTCAAAGAAATTCGGCAGGTGTTCATTTTGATGACGCTGGGGCTAATTGCAGCCAACGTCATTCTGGCGCTATACGTCGCCCGCAGCCTGTCGCTGCCGGTTGAGCGGCTGATTCGCTATGCGCAGCAGATACAGGACTTTTCTCAGCTGCAGCCCGCCCCTCGCAATCGCAGCATCTGGGAGCTAGACTACCTCGGGCAGGTTCTAGAGCGTATGCTGCGCCGGCTAGAGACTGGCTCTATGGAACTGCGTCAGGCTTGGGAAGATGCGCAGCTGGCCAATCAGCTCAAGAATGAGTTTTTGGCCAACACCTCGCACGAGCTGCGCACGCCGCTCAATGCCATCATTGGCTGTGTCCGGCTAGTGCGAGACGACTGCTGTGACAGCCGCGCCGAGGCGATGGAGTTTTTAGAGCGAGCTGACGAAGCTGCCATCCACCTGCTAGAAATTATCAACGACATTCTCGATCTCGCCAAGATTGAGGCCGGTAGAGTAGCGCTGACGCTTGAGCCAATTGATTTACGCCAAATTCTACAGGCTGTGCTAGATCTGCAGACCCTAAATATTCAGCAGAAGGGTCTGACCCTGATTCGACCTGATTTGCCCGAGCCGCTGATGGTTAAAGCGGATACCAGTAAGCTCAAGCAGGTCTTACTCAACGTGATTTCTAATGCAGCCAAGTTTACGCCGCAGGGCAGCATTACCATTCAGGTGACTCCCTACAGCGGCGAGAACGCAGCCGCCGGGGCTGATAGTGCTCCCCGAGTGCGGGTGGCTATTCGCGATACCGGCATTGGCATCGAGCCCAAGCAGCAGCAAAAGCTGTTTCGCCCCTTCGCTATGGTAGATGGCTCCCACACTCGCAGCTATCCGGGCACTGGCTTAGGACTGGCCATTTCTAAGAACTTTATGAAGCTAATGGGCGGCGACATTACTCTCTCTAGCGCCGGCCGAGATCAGGGCACAGAAGTCGTCATTACGCTACCGCTGATGTCTCAGCAGTCTAGCTCAGAAGCTACTGGCCGAGTTTTAGCTGACGCTTCGCGCTCCGAGACCGTTGCAGCTCATTCTGAAGCTTAGGAACAGCTGCTGAACTGCCTGGATCTGCGACTGATAGCGGGCCTCTGAAATCGCTGGTGAGCGGGTGTCTGCTGCCACTGCATCTGGCAGACTTAGCCAGGAGCGACAGCCGCCATAGGCCGGCTGCCAAGTCAGCGACAGCGGCGTCGCCAGTCGATAGGTGCGCAGCAGCAGCACATACAGCGGCTGCTGCGGCTTCCAGCGCAGTCGCTCGTGGACAAAGGCCTCGGTCCAGATATGAAACGGCAGCAGCGCCCCTACCTGTTCAGCCGTCATCAGCTGAAAAATATGGGTGATCTCTGCCCAAGCGGACAGCGTTACAACGGTCGGATGCCAGCCGGAGACCGCTGGCTGCACCTGCTGAGCATAGGCCGGTTTGAGCAAATGGGGCTGCTGATGCTCATAGGTAGGATAGAGCAGCACTCGACTGTCTGCTACCGTAAATTGACCTGACCGCTCGCGAATGCCGCCTTTGCGCAGCAGCATCAGGGTCTGACCGGCCGCTAGCGCATCCACCGCAGCGGACCATTCTTTCAGCGCCGTCTGCAGCTCTACGGATGTAGTCTCTGATGGTTTGCTATGCACGGCGCTCATCCTCAAAATACGGCTAGACGCTAGCGCCAACCAGTAAGTCGCTGGCGGCAGCTTTAAGCAGGTCGACTTTGTCTGTCCGCTCCCACGGCAAATCTAAGTCGTCGCGGCCAAAGTGACCATAGGCGGCTACCTCCTGGTAGAAGCGACCGCCTCGCTCTGCCGGCAGCTGCTGCAGGTTAAACGTTTGAATAATACCGGCCGGTCGCAGTTCAAAATGCTGCTGTACCAGAGCCAAAAGCCGATCGTCAGGAACTTTGCCTGTGCCAAAGGTCTCGATGAAGATACTGGTGGGACGCGCTACGCCAATCGCATAGCTAAGCTGCACTTCGCACTTTGCAGCTAGCCCAGCGGCAACGATATTTTTAGCCACGTAGCGAGCTGCGTAGGCAGCGCTGCGGTCTACCTTAGTGGGATCTTTGCCAGAAAACGCGCCGCCGCCGTGACGGGAATAGCCGCCATAGGTATCGACGATGATCTTGCGACCGGTGAGTCCTGAATCTCCTTGAGGGCCGCCAATCACAAATTTACCTGTGGGGTTAACGAGATAGCGCGTTTGGTCGTCTGGCTTCACTGAGACGCTGTTAAATACGGGCAGAACCACCTCAGACCAGAGATCCTGCTTGATTTTTTCCTGCACCGCTGCCTCGTCTGCAATCTCGCCAATTACGGCCTGATGCTGGGTCGAGATCAAGATGGTATCAATGCCGACAGGCTGCCCGTCTTCATAGACCACCGTCACCTGAGTTTTGCCATCGGGTCCGAGATAGGGCAGAATGCCTGATTTGCGCACGGTCGATAGCCGGCGTGAAATGCGGTGCGCCAAGCTGATGGGCAGCGGCATATATTCGGGCGTTTCGTCACAGGCAAAGCCAAACATAATCCCCTGATCGCCAGCGCCAACGGCATCTAGCGCTTCGTCACTGCTCTGGGCGCGGGTCTCATGCGCGCGGTTGACGCCTTGAGCAATGTCGGGAGACTGCTCATCTAGCGCAACCATCACCGAGCAGCTATCGCAGGAAAAGCCATTATTGGTCGGATCGGTATAGCCAATCTCAGCAATTTTTTGTCGCACCAGGCTTACGTAATTTGCCTGAGCTTGGGAAGAAATTTCGCCCGTGATTAGCACCAGGCCCGTATTGACAACCACCTCTGCCGCTACCCGGCTAGACGCATCTTGGCTTAATAGCGCATCCACAATAGTGTCTGATATTTGATCGCAGAT
>JAAHIA010000276.1 GCA_010671975.1 Leptolyngbya sp. SIO4C1
ACGCCTTGGGTCCGGGGCCAGCACCCTGCACGCTATCGCGCCAGAACTTGGCGAAGCGTTCGAGCTGTCCCTCGCGGTTGGCGGCGGTCGTCTCGGCGTAGCTCATGGCGGTAACCAGGTGGTCACGTGTTTAAAGTTAGCTTTAAAGCTAGCTGGAGAGCTGTCCACCGGTGACGTCTACCAGGGCTCCGGTCATAAAGCTACTATCTTGAGCGGCTAAAAACACATAGGCGGGAGCAAGCTCTTCTGGCTGACCAGCTCTGCCAAAAGCATTGTCAGTGTCGTAGTTGTCTACTTTCTCAATCGGCATGGTGGCCGGAATGTTGGGTGTCCAAACCGGGCCAGGCACCACCGCATTCACGCGAATCTGTCGATCGGCAAGGCTTTGAGCCAGCGATTTTGTCAGCGCATGAACCGCTCCTTTGCTCGTCGCATAGTCAACCAGCATGCCCTTGCCAATTTTGCCCACAATGCTGCCGGTATTGATGATCACATCTCCGGCTTCGAGATGCGGCAGTGCTGCTTTGACCATATAAAAGTAGCCAAAAACGTTGGTCTCAAGCGTCTGCCGAAACTGCACCTCAGTCAGGTCTTCTAGCGACTGCTGCGTCATCTGAAAAGCGGCATTGTTGACTAGAATGTTGAGCTGACCAAACCGATCGAGGGTTTGCTGTACCGCCGCCGCGCATTCTTCTGGCTTGCGCACATCCATTTTGATGGTCAAGCAGTCGCCACCGCGCTCTGCTACAGCTTGCTGAGCTGTCTGCGCATCGGCATCGTTAACGTTGTAAGTGATGGCAACTTTTGCGCCTTCTAAAGCGTATGCGATCGCAACGGCCCGGCCAATGCCCGAGTCGCCTCCAGTGATCAGCGCCACCTTACCCTGCAGCTTGTTGGCCGGCTGATAGTTAGACAGATCGCTATCCGGCGCAGGGACCATGTCTTCCTGGCTGGCCGGATAAGGCAGCTTTTGTCCAGGAATCTCGTCAGGCGTTGGTCTTCTTTCCTCAGTTTGCATGGCAAATGCCTCCCTGCACAACTACCCCATCAGCTTAAGGAAGCGGCGGCGGCTTTCATTAAGCCTAGCGACAGAGATCAGAGGTAGAAATTGTTGCCTCGCTCGGTTTAATTGAGCGGATCGGTTCGCTCTAGCAGCGCCAGCACCTGCGACTCGCCGCGATCTAGCTGGGCTAGGGGCTGCGCGGCCTGCATAAATTCTAACAGCCAGCCTTCGGTGTAGGCATCTGGAATGGCTGGATGCACATAGTACTTACGACAGGTGGCAGGCCGGTTGCCTAGCTGCTTCGCGGCTGCTTTAACGGCCGCACTCACGTGACGGCTGGCCACCTTTTCTGAATCTGGCACGCCCAGCGTTTGCAGCGTCTCAGCGGCGGTCACGCTGCCGGCCCAGGTGCGAAAGTCTTTAGCTGTGAAGGCTTCTCCCATAATCGCCTGCAGGTAGTCATTCACATCGCCAGAATCTACTACCTGCCGCTCGCCTGCAGCATCAACATATTGAAAGAGAGAATAGCCAGGAATCTCTTTGCAGGCTTTAACAATTTTAGCCAGCTGCGGATCGCTCAGGTCAATTTCGTGCTTAATGCCGCTCTTGCCGCGAAACTCAAACTTGAGATGCGAACCGCTGATTTCGACATGCCGATCGCGCAGCGTGGTTAGCCCATAGGAGCCGTTTGACTTGGCGTATTCAGGATTGCCGACGCGAATCAGGGTCTGATCTAGCAGCCTAATCACGGTTGCCACCACGCGCTGACGGTGGCTTGAGCGCTGCTGCATGTGAGCTTGCACCTGCTGGCGCAGCTCTGGCAGAGCCTGACCAAACGGCAGCAGTCGATGAAACTTAATCTGGCTGCGCATCTGGCGCCACTTAGCATGGTAGCGATACTGCTTACGGCCCTTCTGATCGCGACCGGTAGCCTGCAGGTGCCCGTTCGGATCCGGGCAAATCCAGACAGACGACCAGCCCGGTGGAATACCAATTGTTTTGATACGCGATCGCACCTGCTCAGAGGTGACTCGGCTGCCGTCTGGATAAAAGTAGGTAAACCCGCGCCCCCAAGGCTGACGCTGAATGCCGGGCGTGCGATCGCTCACGTAGCGCAGGTCGGCCAGGCGGGCTGTTTTTTCTGGATTGAGATAAAGCTTTTCTACCGTACTGACCACCGATTGCAGCCGTTTCGCTAGGGTAACCTCTCTATTAAAAGATACCGATGGCGACGGCGGCGTCTGTCTAAAAGGCAACAGCTGGGCTCTATCACGAGGCAGGTGAACAGAAGAGGCAATTCTACCTGCAGACAGAGTCTCTTTTAGAGAACTTTAGCTATGCTGAAATGCCCTAAACGCACGGAGAGCTGCTATGCCTGCCGATCCTAACGCAGATCCTAATCTTGACCCTAACTCTGTTCACGGTCGCCCGGCGTCGCCTGACGAAGTTGCCTATCGCGATGGCTATGTGCAAGGTCGCCGCGCGGAGCAAGACGTTCAGGCGAATCTACAGGCGCGGCGAGAGGCCGATACTCGCGCCCGAGAAAACAACAGCGCGGCTAGCGGTCTGCTGCTAGGACTGCTGCTGGCAATCATTGCGATCGCAACGGGCGGCGCGATCTTCTACCTCAGTCGCGACAGTCAGGAGGCAATTCAAACCCCTGAGCTGCCCGACGTCAACGTTGAAATGCCAGAAGTCCCTGACGTCAACAACATTACTATTGAGGCCCCCGAGCTGCCCGAAGTGAATATTGGAACGCCAGCTGCCCCAGAAGCCGAGGTGCCCGAAGCGCCAGCCCCAGAGACAGACGCGCCGGCAGAAGCCCCCGTCGCGGCCCCGGAAGCCACCGACGCGGCTGAACCCGAGACCCCTGCCGCTAGCGAATAGGCAACCTGCTAATCGGCATTCCAGCTGTCTAGCAGCGCTTCTGCTCTTTCTAAGCCCTCTTCGTCTTCGTGCCGCTCATAGAGCCGACGGGCTTTGCGCACAGCGCGAATGGCGGCATCTTGCTGATCTTGCCCCCACAGCGCCAGTCCCAAATTGTAGTGAGCTCCAGCATCGTCGGGTAGCTCGCGGGTTAAAAATCGGTAGGCAATCACCGCCCGAATATACTGCTGGCGCTCTATCAGCATTTCACCTAAGGCCGCCTGAGCCGGAACCAGCGTCGGATCGGCATCGACCGCCTCTTCATAGTGAATAAACGCTTGCTCCAGGTCACCGCGATTGTGCAAAATCTCAGCTAGCTGAAACTGCGCTGTCCCATTGCGAGGATTGAGTCGAATAGAGCGCCGCAGTGCCGTCTCGGCCTGCTCATTGTTGCCTTGGGCTAGCCAAATTTCGGCCAGGTTGCCATAGACGCTACTGCGACTGGGGTCGAGCTCTAGGGCCCGCTGTAGGGGCTCTAGGGCTGCCTCGTAGTCTCCCTGGCTGAGGTAAAGTAGGCCAATTGCTTCGTGTGCCTGAGCATTGCCAGGCGCCAGCTGCACCAGCTCCTCGTAAGCTTCTCTGGCATCGTCATACTCTTCCTGACGCAGCAGCAGCCCTCCGAGTCCTAAATAGGCATTGGCTTCGTCTGGAGCCATGCGAATAATTTCGCGATAGACGTCGACCGCCTCATCGTAGCGCTCGGCCTTAAACAGGCTATGTGCCAAGCCGTAGCGAAAGGGCAGATTGCGGCTGTCGCGATCGATTGCCTGCCGATAGTTTTCTGCGGCTAGCTGATAGTCGCCCTGCTGCACCTGCAGATAGCCGATGCCCGAATACAGCCGCGCATTGTCTCGATCAATTTGCAGCGCCTGCTGGTAGTAGGCAATGGCACTGGCATAGTCGCTTGCGTCAATTTCTTGCTGCGCCTGCCTCAGCAGGTCGTTGAGCTGTGCCTCATCTGCTTCGGACAGCGATGCGCTTTGAGCAACGACGGTGGATGAGCGCAAGTCTGACCTAAAGCGGGTCGGGGTACCGCCGCTTGCCTGCACGGACAGCGTCATCGCTAGCAGCCAGCTACCCGCAAGTATCGCTATCTGTGAACTCTTGAACACGGCCTAACCTCCTCGTAAATTCTGTCGCTACGCTGAACGCAGATTTATGATTTTATCAACTACTGATTCTATCCAAAGACAAAATAATCAGGCACGTTCTGAAACTGCCGCTGACTAGCCGCGCCAGCGCAGCACAATCACCTCTTCACGCAGGTCAACTTCAGTTTTAGAGGCGCGTCGCGTGCGGAATAGATGAATATCAACCAGCTCATAGCCCAGGCTTTGAGCAATCTCAGCCAGCAGCCGTCCGGTCTGAATATGCACTCGCAGATAGGATGCCTGATCGCCTACCACGTAGGCCAGCAGCGCTCCTGGCTTCAGCACAGGCCGCAGGCTAGCAAAGTGCTTAGCCATCCCACCGAAGTACAGCCGGGTGGCTCGACCATAGAGCCGAGAGAAACCGCTGGTTTTGCCCCAGGCCTGTCGCCGTCGCTCAATCTCCTGTGCAAGCTGAAGCACCTCAGGATAGCCAAGGCTCCACTGATCGTCCGTATCTTGACTGTAAATGCTGCGACTGTTGGAGCGCAGCAGCTGCTGTTTAACGGCGCGCAGTTCGGCTTTGTTTTGCAAAAATCCTAGAAGCACAGACTCTAGGCGGGTGGCGCGTGTGTAGTCTTTTTCGTTGGGATAGGGGGGCGAAGTGATCACGGCATCAATTGAGCCGGGCTGCAGCTGGTCTAAGCAGCGGGCATCGCACAGATAGACCTGACTTGGCGATCGGCGCTGGGGAGAGACTTGCAAAAGATCGCTGGCCATGATCTGAACGGCCTCCAGCCACAGGCGCAGAACGGGCGCATCAGTCTTACGCTGACGAGAGACGCCAATCTCGGGCGCAAACCGCAAATTGCTGGCTAGCACAGCTACCTTAGCCAAGGCCAGCCGCTCATGGTGATAAAACTGAGGATGGCTACGCTGCTCGACTTCTTTCAGCAAGCGCAGCAGCTTGTGCAGCGGGCGATGGCTAATGGCATCTTTAAACAGCAGCTTTTCGGCTTCAGGGTCGAGCGTTGGGTGCAGACCCTCAGCTGGAAACAGGGCCAAATCACTGCTGACTGTTTCGACAATTTGCTGGGCGTGCTGTAGTAGCGCGGCGGCATCAATCTGCCAGCTGAGCTTGGTTTGACTGGCAAACTGGGCCATCGGGTTTGCTTCAGTGCCTATGCAGGGGACACCGAGCTTTTTGCATTCCACCAGCGTTGTGCCTGTGCCTGAGAACGGATCTAGCACGCGCTGCTGGGGCGTGATTTGAAACGCCTCAAGGCACTGTCGCACCAGGTGAGGCGGGAAGGACAAAATAAACCGATACCAGTCGTGAACAGCGCGGTCTGAGGCTGTGAGCTGATTGAGCGATCGCTGCGATGGATTAGGTGAACTGAGGCAGTTCGCTATCTGAAGGCAGTTGTCCATCTGCAGCGTTAGAGGCGTTTACAAGATGTCGGGCAGGCTATCGAGCAAGGCTTTGATAGATTAGTAATCAGGCGCTACAGGCAATGTAGCGGATTATCAGGGACATTACAAACGTTTGTACTAAGTTTAGCGACGTTCAACGGCTAGAGTGAGACTTTAATTGCCGCCATATGAGGCAGCGAAGCCGTGAGGCAAATCCGACGTACAGAGCATGAGCTCATCCTGCGGTTCTGTGATAAGAGTAAACGCCGGCTGGGTCAGCTGGCTCGCCGGCTGCTCGGGGCGTTAGGCGCGCTGGGTTTGGGCCTCGGTCTTTGGCTAGGCTTTCAGCAGACGCCGCTAGCGGCGGCAGTGCTGACGCTGGTCGGCAGCTTGCTGCTGCTGGCTGATATTTTCTTACCGAGGCTGCAGGCTGAAATCGCTACCTGTATTTTCAATCGCTCGCGCAACAAGCTGACGGTGATTCACGAGCTGTCCGGCGGCGGGGCGCTGCGCGATCGCAACGTACTCCACTATGCGCTCAGCGACATTGTCCGAATTGATGTCTATCGCTTACGCAGCGGCTGGTTTCGCAACACCTACGCCATGGTGATCGAGCTGCTGAGTCAGTCGCCACGGGGGCAAGAGCCCACTCGAATTCGACTCGACGGGCTGCACGATCGGATTTTGATTCAGCGTGGCCGGCTGCCGGTGAAGCTTCTGACCAAGGAAATTAGCTATCACCTGGGGCGGCGAATGCAGCTCAGCTGGACCTATGTAGAGGTGCCTGAGGCCCTGGATCGATCGCGCTTAGGACGCCGAGTCATCCCTCGCAGCTCGGTGCAGCGGCTGGCTCAGATTGACATTCGCCGAATGGCTAAAGAAGTCGAACAGTATATTCGTCCCGCTGGGCAGCCTACTCGCTCCGATCCTCAGTCAGATTCTTAGCCAGATGAATATTAATAGTGCCCCCGGCTGACGTCAGCCGGGGGCACAGAAAAATCTAACAGAGCTGTCTCAAGCTGTTGCTTGCTGTCTCGACCATAGACTCATGAAGGGATAATGTTGTCTTGCTATGAGACGGCAGTCAGATTAGCGAGACTCTCTATCGGAGGATGCGGGTAATTCGAATGTCGTATTCGCTGGCGCGGGGAAACTCGACCTCGGCCTGATGCAGGGCTGAATCATGGGCTACTAGCTGACTTTCTGCGCTGACTTCATAGCGAGTTGCCATCACACGGCTGTTA
>JAAHIA010000277.1 GCA_010671975.1 Leptolyngbya sp. SIO4C1
TTCGTCAGCGAAGCGGTGACGCCCATCAGCGGTACATCGCTCAGATCTAGAATCAAAACGTCATAGGTTCGCCCCATGTGATAGGCAATCGTTCTGGCAGCCCCGTAGCTCATCGGACCGCTCATCTGCACCAGTACGATGCGCCCCGAATAGCGGTACATCAGCTCGCGCTCGGCGGCAGACAGCACCACTTTGGGATCGTCGTCAGGATGGGTGATGGCTCGTACCTGCTCAACCTGAATGCTGGTCAGGCGATGAATCGTTAGCATATTGGCGACAAAGGCCCCAACCACTACGGCAGTAATCAGATCGACAAAGACCGTTAGCAGCAGTACGCCGTAAGTGACCAGGGCGGCTCGCATTGATACCTGACAGACGCGCCACAAAAAGCTCCAGTCAATAATTTTGATGCCAACCTTGATCAAAATGCCGGCCAGAACCGCATGGGGAATCTGGGCTGTGATGTCACCGGCCCACAGCACAATAGACAGCAGCACGAGCGCATGGATCATGCCGGACAGCGGCGTGCGCCCACCGGCCTGCACGTTAATCACGGTGCGCATGGTTGCACCTGCGCCAGGGAGGCCGCCAAACAGACCCGACAGCAGATTACCAATGCCCTGGCCGACCAGCTCTTGCTCAGAGTCGTGCCGGGTGCGAGTAATATTGTCGGCAACGAGCGAGGTCAGCAGCGAGTCGATTGCCCCCAGCGTGGCTAGCATCAGACCGTAGCCTACCACTGCCTTCGTCTGCGCCAGGCTCAGCTGCGGCCACTGTAGCTGAGGAAACCCTTGCGGAATCTCACCAATGCGGGCCACGTCGCTATTGGGGAACAGCAGTACCGAGAGTGCCGTGCAGACAATCAGTGCCACCAGCGGCGACGGCACCAGCTTCGCTAGCCTGCTTGACCAGCCAAAGACAATTGCCAGCGTCAGCAGGCCAAGCCCCGCAGCGACCGGATGCGGGTTCGCAACGACCTCAGGCAGCTGCTGCAAACCGGCAACCACACTGCTTTGAGCCGGATAGCCTAAAAGCGGTGCTAGCTGCAGTGCCACAATAATTACGCCAATGCCGGACATAAAGCCCGAGATCACCGTGTAGGGCATCAGCGTAATAAACTGCCCCAGGCGCAGCACGCCAAACAAAATCTGAAACAGACCGCTCAGCATGACTGCTGTAAAGGCCATCGCCATGCCGCTGTCGGGGTTCTCAGCCACAAGCTTAGTAAAGACGGTCGCCATCACCACCGTCATTGGACCAGTGGGGCCAGAGACCTGAGACGGCGTACCGCCAAACAGCGCTGCAAAAAAGCCGGTAAAGACAGCGCCATAGAGTCCTGCGATCGCGCCTGCGCCTGAGGCCACCCCAAAGGCCAGCGCCAGCGGCAGCGCCACAATAGCAGCAGTGAGTCCACCAAAGAGATCTCCCTGCAAATTCTTAAACTGTAAGCGATTGGTTAGCTGCATAGCATCCAGCCTGTAGGTGCGATCGCTCGGTGCCAAACCAAGTGCCGCGTTTTTTAGAGAACAACAGATTTTGACTTAGTAGGCTATGAAAGCCTGCTCTTCGAGATTTGCTCTCAGCGCAAAAGATTGTTACGACTTTGCTAAAGAAAATTGAAAGAGATTCAATCAGCAGCGGCTGACATTAGACTTCAGCAATAAAGCTTTCTCAAACTTGCTAGCCAGCTTACTGATCGTGATTGAAGCATTTGGTATGGTAGGTTACACATTCCGCTTGCTAGCGAGAAAATCACATAGGCTCTATGCAGTTTGCGCATAGGAATGGCGCTAGAGACAGCGCTAGGCTGGCGTACAAAGCTGCTTGGTGTCTAGCACTACTGGGGGTGACCGCAGGCTCTACAGTGGGGCAGATGCTTGTAGGTTGGCTGATGACAGTGATGGCAATCCGCGTACTGACAATAGCCGCAGTGTGGACAGCAGGCGTCTTCGCGGCGTAGCCGCTTAGCACAGCGCAGACAGCGTCTGTTTTGCACGCGCCCTGCCGCCTGCACTTTCGGGTTGAAAACAATTTTTTGAAAAAATTTGATCAGGCCAAAGCCGGCAAGCGGAATCAGCAGAATGTAGAGGTAGCTAACTAAAAACAGCAGATTGCCTAGCACGGCGCTGACGACATCGACCAAAAACTCAAAGATGATGCCAATCTGCAAGAACTCAAACAGCTTGATCACCAGCGGAATCAAAAAGATGACCAGCAGGTGCCAGCTAATCAAGGCAACTAGGCCGTAGCGTTTACGCTGGGCAGCCCTGTGGATGGTCAGCGCGATCGCAATCAGCGGCAGCAGAAACAGCGTTTGCAGCCCCAGCTGAACCGTGGGATACCAGAAGACAGCACGCTCATAGCCGGTTTCTATCTGCTCGAACGTGGCTTCTGTGTTTAAGAAAGCCAGAAACTCAGCGCTTTCAGGCTGGTTGAGCAGCTCAGCTCTGAGCCTTGCCCTCTCTTGTTCGAGCGTAGCAATCTGCTGATCGTTTTGATCGAGCGTTTGCTTGGCCTCAGCGGCTCTGACAGCATTGATCGATTGATCGGCCGGCTGTCCAGCAATCTCTTCTAGCAGGGTTGAGTCGTACTGAGCGCGGATCTGCGCATTGGCCTGTTCTAGCGCGGCGATTTGGAGCTGCTTTTGCTCAAGCCTGTCTAAGATCTGACGATTTTCAGGACGGTTGATAGCGTCCTGGTAGTCGCCATACTGCAGACAGATGAGGGAGACTTCACCCAGGTGGTCAGTCTCGGCCTGCGCATAGGTTTCTCGAAAAGTGAGGGAGAAATCGTTTGAGTGCCGCACTGCCGCGCTAACAGTCTCAAATTCTCTACGCTCTGCGGCTGAATTTTGGTAGGTTTGCCATTCGGCATAGCAGGGATAGGTCTGTGACGGACTAATGTGCCAGCGGCTAATATCGTCTAGCCCAACGAAGACATTCACCAGAATAAAAATGTCAATCAGAATGATCACCACCAGGCTCACTTTGTTGAGCGGTTCGCTGTTGATTGTTCTAGAGCGTCTGAAGAACTGGTTGATCAGATAGCGAGTGCGGCGAAATAGGCGACGGAACATAGGAACAGAGGATATCGGCTTTAACTCTCGGCTCAGCTCGGCAGAAGCAGGAGAACTTTGGCTGCGCTCCGTCTACCGACAGAGAGAGGAGAGATATCGAGATAGTAGGCAATCGGCAAGGGAAATTGACTGAGAATGAGACGGTAATTAATTCGTCTCTCGCAGTCTGGAAAAATTTGACTGCCATGAAGAGCCGCGTGAGCACCTTAACCGCTTGTGCAGGCGATGCAGATACCGCTAAACTGCCGAATTTGAGTCTATGCTATCGGATGTAAGATAGCGGGCTGACCTCCATGAGAATTTTGGTGCTCAATGCCGGGTCGGGTAGCCAAAAAAGCAGTTTGTTTGAGCTCGCGGCGGCTAGCGCTGAGCCCGTTAAGCCTGTTTGGCAAGCCTCAATTGACTGGACGCATCGCTCAGACGCAGCTGAGATGACGGTAGAGACAGCCTCAGGTCAGTCGCTGCAGACTGAGCTGTCAGAGATGTCGCGGGCGGCGGCCGTAGCAAAAATGCTAGAAACCCTGTGGAGTGGCCCCACGCAGGTGATTGAGCGCAAAGCCGACATTGATGCAGTGGGCCATCGCGTGGTGCACGGCGGGCAGGACTATCGGCAGGCCACCCGCGTGGATGCTGAGGTCAAAGCAGCCATCGATCGGCTATCAGCGCTAGCGCCTACCCACAATCCGCACAGCCTGGCTGGTATCGAAGCCATTGAGCAGACGCTCGGCGATGTGCCACAGGTCGTCGTATTTGACACTGCTTTTCATCGCCAGATTCCTGAGCCAGCCGCCCGCTATCCACTCCCCAACCTGGAGGCTAACATTCGCCGCTACGGCTTTCACGGCACCAGCCATCGCTACTGCACCCACCGGGCCGCACAGCTGCTAGACCGACCTGTAGAAGCCCTGCGGCTGATTGTCTGTCATCTGGGTAACGGCTGCTCGCTGGCGGCCGTGCGCGACGGCCACAGCGTCGATACCACGATGGGCTTCACACCGTTAGAAGGCCTCATGATGGGTACCCGCAGCGGCTCAATTGACCCCGGCATTTTACTCTACCTGATGCGTCAGGGCTATTCAGTCGACCGGCTCGATCATCTGCTCAATCGGGGCTCTGGCCTCAAAGGCGTTTCGGGTATCGGGGCCGATCTGCGCCGGATCTTTCCTGCGATTGACGCCGGTAATCACGCAGCTAAGCTAGCCTACGACATGTACATTCACCGGCTGCGCAGCGGTATTGGCGCTATGCTTGCCAACCTAGACCGCCTCGATGCGCTCGTGTTTACCGGTGGCGTTGCCCAGCATCAGCCTAACGTGCGCGATCGCGCCTGCGCCGGCCTCGACTTCTGGGGCATCGAACTGGCTGCTGATAAGAATGTGTACTGCGATCGCGACCACGTTATTTCTGCTGACGCCTCTCCCGTTATCGTTCTGGTCATCCATACCCAAGAAGAATGGCAAATCGCCCAAGAAACCTATCAGCTTTTAACCCCATAGTTCGCCTTTCCCATGCCTACCCTGATCACCGTTCGCTCTGAAGGTCTCTACTGCGAGCCAGGCAACTTCTATATTGACCCGTGGCGGCCGGTGGAGACAGCGCTGATCACCCACGCCCATTCTGACCATGCTCGCACCGGCGCTCAGCAATACTACGCCACTGCCGTATCAGAAGGCGTGCTCAGGCGGCGGCTAGGCGCGGAGATCAACTTACAGGGCGTGACCTATGGCGAAAAGCTAAAGCTAGGCGACACCTGGGTCTCCTTTCACTCAGCCGGTCACGTGCTGGGCTCGGCTCAGATCCGCGTAGAGCACAAGGACGAAGTTTGGGTCGTCTCGGGCGACTATAAGCGAGATGCGGACCCTACCTGCGAACCGTTCGAGGTCGTAGAGTGCGACACCTTTATCACCGAGGCAACCTTTGGTTTGCCAGTCTATCGCTGGGCGTCAGGCGAAACCACTGCGGCTGAAATCTATCGCTGGTGGCAGGCCGACTCAACTCGCCCGTCGCTGCTGTTTTGCTATGCCTTTGGCAAGGCTCAGCGAGTTTTGAGCGAGCTAACGAAGTTCACCGATCAGGCTGTCTACGCCCACGGAGCTGTGCAAGCGCTCACAGACATCTACAGAGAGGTCGGGGTCGAGATGCTGCCAACGATTCCTACCGCTGACATGCCCAGAAGCCACAAATTTACTGGCGATTTAGTGATTGCGCCGCCTTCGGGACATCGCTCCGCTTGGATGAAGCGCTTCAAGCGACCCCAGACCGCTTTTGCCTCGGGCTGGATGGCCGTGCGCGGGGCGCGACGCCGACGCGGCTACGAACGCGGCTTTGTGCTCTCAGATCACGCCGACTGGCCCAGCCTGATTCAAACCGTTCAAGAGACGCAGGCCAAGACAGTCTATGTCACGCACGGACAGACTGATGTGCTTTCGCGCTATCTCCGAGAGACGATGGAGATTGAGGCAATGCCTTTAAAGACCTTATTTGAAGGAGAGCTAGAAGGAGATATCTAACCTTCGCCTGGTGCTTCAACCGAAGCCTCGGGCTTGCTCTCAAACAAACCAAGCAGCCAGCCTAAAATAGCGCCGAACAGGAAGCCACCGGCATGAGCCCAGTAGGCAACGCCACCTTGCATACCTACGTTGGCAGACGCTTCCAGTGAGAGCAGTCCGTAGAGCGCCTGTTCGACAAACCAGAAGCCAAGAAACAGCAGGGCTGGAATGCGGATCGTCGTAAAGAAAATACCGAGTGGAATCAGCGTGAGCACCCGCACCTGAGGGAAGCGAAAAATGTAGGCCCCCATCACGCCTGCGATCGCGCCGCTGGCTCCGAGTGAGGGCACCGAAGACACCGGATCGACAAACCACTGTGCCAGCGAGGCCAAAACGCCACAGGCCAGATAGAAAAAGAGAAACTTGCCGTGGCCTAGCTCATCTTCAACATTATTGCCAAACACCCAGAGGTAGAGCATATTGCCAGCTAGATGCAGAAAGCCCGCATGGAGGAATTGCGCGGTAACCAGCGTGCCCCACTCAGACCAGGTGGGGAAGCCCAACCCGGTTTGAAAACTCAGGCTTAGCTCGCTTGGCACCACGGCCCACTGGTTAAAAAACTGAGTTAAGCCGGTCTGAGCCAGACTGAGCTCAAACAGGAAAGCAGCGATATTGACGGCAATCAGCCCGTACGTGACGTAGGGCGTTATCTTTGCTGGATTGTAATCTTTTAGTGGAACCACAATACTCCTCTCGACTGGCGCCACTGCCTGGTCAATTTGGACCAGCTTGCAGCAGCTATGCCCATTCTGAGAGTCAAGCGCTGCTTAGCAGATCTATCTTTTGAAATAGATCTAGCGGATTAGATGGGCAGCAGGGTTTGCTTGAGACGATTGATCAGTGACTGAGCGGTTTTAGGATCGGTTTGAGTCTTGACTTCAGAGTAATTTTGAAGCATGTACTGCCTCAGCATAGCCTTTGCTTCACTCATGGACTGGGCTGAGTAGTTGATCATATAAAAGTACGGTTTGAGCCGATCGTCGCTGACGCTGGCCGGTTCCCAAATCTTCAATAAATAGCCGTTTTCAGATAGTAA
>JAAHIA010000278.1 GCA_010671975.1 Leptolyngbya sp. SIO4C1
CAGTCTAGAGCAGCATACGTCCTATCCCTTTGCCTGCATAAACTTTTGCAACAGTCGTTCAACGCCTGCAGATTTTTGTTGTTGTTTCTGCGAGCCCCTTTGTATCGATCAGCGCGAGCTGCCTCGATCAATTAAAAACAGATCCGATTTTAGAGGCTTTTGACGAATGGCACTGGTAACAGGCACAGCTAAGGACGACAAAATTACGCCTACTTTTGTTTCACCTGGCGCGATCGGTGTCCCTACTGGAGACAGTGCGGTGTGAGTAGACAATCAAGTCAACATCAGTCCAATCTTATTAAACAAGGAGAATTACCATGGCTTATGGACAATTGACACCCACAACTTCCAACACAGCAACAGGTAATCGGAATATTGATAGCCTGATTGGTGAAAAACGCTATCTGCACGAACCTAAGCCGAACTCTGGTGGTATGGGGGGTGATCCTGAGCAGCCACCATACGGTGGAGACGAACCACCAATCGGAGGCGAGCCACCAATCGACCCGATCGATCCACCTGACGAATCCGACGAACCTGCAGAAACTAAAACACGTATTACCTACAGCTTTCCAAATGAATTTCGCGGTAAAGATTACGAATCGAACTACCAAGGGATTGATGGCTTCAATGCTTTCAACTCTACTCAGAAAGCTGCTACTCGCAGCATCATGAAGATGTATGAGTCAGTGGCTGACCTCGATCTCGATGAACTGACAGGTAGCCAAGATCGCAACGCGACTATCCGCCTTGCAAATGCGGATGGAACTGGTCGATTCGATGGCTACGCTGGTTTTCCCTCCAGCACTGATTTTGTGCAAGGGGACGTTTGGATTGACTCTGTTAACGACCCACGAAACACGAACCCCAAAATAGGGAATAAGGGATACTGGGTTCTGATGCATGAGATTGGCCATGCTCTGGGACTAACGCATCCTCATGAATCCCATGGGCTTGCAGATGGGCCTATGTCTTCACAGCTGGACTCGAAAGAATTCACAGTGATGAGCTATAGAGCTCACGCAGGGGGAGACTTGATTCCGAACCCAGTCGATGGAGTGGATCAGCCACAGTCACTGATGATGTATGACATTGCTGCTATCCAAGCAATGTACGGTGCCAACTTCGATACCCGTTCGGGTAACACAACCTATACTTTCTCTACCAGTACTGGTGAAATATTTGCCGATGGTCAGAGTTTAGGAAAACCAGAGACTAACACGATTTTTCGAACCATTTGGGACGGTAATGGCAGAGATACCTATGATTTCTCAAACACCGGACGCTCTCAAAATATCAATCTAAGGCCGGGTGCATGGAGCGATCTTAGTGCGGATTCCACTGCTCAGAACGCTCGGCTCAATGTTGGATTGTTTACTCCAAGATGGGCTCGCGGACACATTGCAAACGCCCTACAGTACAACGACGATCCGCGCTCTTTGATCGAAAATGCTAAAGGCGGCAGTGGCAACGATATCATTAAAGGCAACATTGCCCGCAATCATTTGTATGGAAATGTAGGGGATGATCGTTTATGGGGCTGGGACAACAACGACACGCTCGAGGGCGGTAGCCAGGATGATTTACTCTTTGGAGGGCGTCACAACGATACCCTCAAGGGTGGCCCTGGCAGCGACATCTTGGTGGGTGCCGAACCGTATTCAAACACACTTCATAACGAAGTTGACGTGCTGTGGGGCGGCGCTGATCCCGATCGCTTTGTATTAGGACTAGCATCTGATTATTCCGTCCCTACTATAGGGGGCCCGCCTGCTAATCGCATTTTGTACGACGACCACGTGGTATGGACGGAAGGTCAAAATAGTTATGCCCTGATTATGGACTTTGAATTGGGGATAGATCGCGTACAGCTCAGGGGGAATTCTAGAGATTATAATCGGCGATCTGTCGAAGTGGTGCATGAGAACCAAACTTACTTAGGAACGGGTATTTACGTAGATAACCCAGTTCCTCACCGTGACGAATTGATTGGTGTTCTAGTGGGTATTGATCCCAGTCAAATCAGCTTTTCTAACAGCAGTCAGTTCTCTTATGTATATGCCACGACCGAGTTTTAGAGGTTGAATCTCAACGAAACTGTGATTGACGAAACAGAATCTGCTCATGCTAAATCTCTTGAAGCTATTGAGTTAATGGAGAAGTTGGCAGCATTGATGCAGCCCTATCCTTCTTCATAATCAGGGGCTGAGAGACTTAGAAACAAGGATTAAATAAGCTACAGTTTTCAGGATTGTTGAGGGCGAGCGGCATAGTTCCACTTGGGCAGGCAGTTATCGAATAGAATAGGCATGTTTTCAAGAAGCGCTTCGGTGGTTTTGCGTTCGGGCTTTCAGAATGCATCTGAGAGCCCAGTTTTCGTTTTCGCCCTCGCTATCTCCAAGCTGAGGGTGCTGCATGATGGCATCGGTACGACGTTCTTGAAACCCGATCCCAAAGCCCGTCTTACTCTGCCTAGCCTTGGACTGGAGCTGTCTCACGCGCAGGCGATTGTTACCTATGTGGTCCGAGATCTAGAGCTCTATCGCGCCTTTTCCCAAGCTATACAACAGCAGGGCGACGGCTGGCCCATGCGGCGAAAGCCAGGCCGGTGATGAACATAATCAAGGAATAGATCGCCGCAGGAATTGCCATGGTGGGATTGTTGAGTAGCGTGGGCGCGCTGGCAACTGCGATCGCGAGCGTCCCATTCTGAATGCCTACCTCGTTGGTGATGGCGACTACACTGGGGCGTCCTAGCCCCGTCAACGTTGCTAGCCCGTAGCCCAGCGCCATGGTCAGCAGGTTGAGCGCCAGCGTCACCCAGCCCACCTGCAAAAAGAAACCCACTACGTTCGCTCGCTCTTTGAGCAGTAGACCAAAGATAATTAGCGCCAAAAAGAAGATTGACAGCCACTTGACCCCCTTCTCAACCCGAGCGGCAAACCGAGGCGCGTAGGAATGCAGCGCCATGCCAATCGCAACAGGAATAAAGGTAATCACCGCAATCTGCAGCACCGTCGGCAGAAACGGCAGCCGCAGCGCAATACTTTCGCCCGCAAAGCGCTGCATCGAGAGATTCACCACCAGCGGAATCGTCAGTATCGTAATTAGGCTACTCATTGCCGTCAGCGTAATTGACAGCGCCACGTTGCCTTTCGCTAGGTAGGTCACCAAGTTAGACGTTGGGCCGCCCGGGCAGGCCGCCAGCACCATGACGCCAATCGCTAGCTCTGGCGAAAGCGGAAAGATAGACACCAGCAAAAAGCCGACCAGCGGTATCCCAACCAGCTGAGCGGCTAGACCAAAAAGCACCGGCTTGGGTGCCACAACGATGCGCTTAAAATCATTCAGCGTTAGCCCTAGCCCCATGCCTAGCATGATGACAAACAGCGCCAGGGGCAAAAAGACGGCAGTCAAAAAGTTGGATTCCATGGCAGATATAGGTAGAGAGGGCAAATGCCTGAACAGTTGAAAGAGGCTATGGATAACGCGACTAGTCGTCTGCCCGTCTGTTTACAAAGGCTACAGTTTAGCGAGAAAGACCGATTGATACAAGATCTGCTTAACTCAATAGCCGTTTGTCTGATTTGGCAATATTTCAGTGCTGCGAGCCTCGAAAAATGCTTGGGCAAGCGCGATCGCACCTACCCCTCTCACTGAAGGATACGCGCCCTTTGGTAGATATCTGCGAAATGCTGGCAGCGATGCCCGCGAAATGCTGGCAGCGATGCCCTGCTAAATAGTAACAAAGGCGTTTTCGGTCAGCGCGCTGGCGGTAACGTTGTTGAGGACGGCCAAGGTGTCGTTGGCAAAACCGATTAGAGCATTTCTATCCCGCTGATTGATAGAAAGCTGCCCAAAGGTGAGGCCGTTGGCCAAGCCAATTAGATCTATACCGATTTCGTAATCGATGATAGTATCAGTGCCTTCGCCAGCGGCAAGCACAAACGTATCGCTGCCCTGCCCTCCGGAGAAATCATCTCCAGTTAATCGGTCGTCACCCATACCGCCCCAAAGCAGATCGTCACCATCATCGCCCCAAATTTGGTCATCATCATCACCGCCGTAGAGCCGATCATTACCGCCTTTGCCGCCGATGCGGTCTTGGCCTGCCCCCCCATAGATGATGTCATCATCACCAATAGCTGTGACGGCTATCGAAGTTCCTCGCAAATGGCCGCTGCGGATATTCAAGTCGCCCCGGAGCACATCATCTCCATCGCCGCCGTCAAGCGTATCCTGGCCCAATCCACCGGCGACAGTGTCGTTGCCAGCGCCGGCTAAAATAGTATCCTTTCCACGACCGCCGTCTAGCCAATCGTGGCCGTCATCGCCTAGCATAAAATCATTGCCGCGGCTGCCGGAGACCGTGTCATTGCCCATACCGCCGTTAAAGATGTCGTCACCGCTGCCTAGGTCAACCACTGAGACAGCATAGGTATTTTTCAAAGTCACGATGTCGTTGCCGTCGCCTGATGTATCACCGTTCGGTCGGTCGCCCTTAAGGTTAATAAAAAAGTCATCGTGGTTCATGGTGACGGTGATGGTGTCATCCCCAGTGCCGCCCGTAATTCGCCCGTCAGAGCGGCGGCGGCCGTTGGGGTCGGCCCAGTCGCTATCAAAGGTAACTTCGATAGTGTCATTGCCTTCATCACCGTGGGCACTATTCACACCATCCGGATCAAGAATGGTGTCATCGCCCTTGCCCCCAAACATGCGGTCGTGATAGCCGGCCTCTCCTTTGAGGACATCACTGCCGCTGCTACTAAAGATATCGTCGTTGCCACTGCCGCCGGAGATGCTGTCGTTGCCCATACCGCCGTTGAAGGTGTCGTCACCGCCGCCTAGCTCAACCACCGAAACAGCATAGGTATTTTTTAGCGTGATGGTGTCATTGCCATCTTTTGGCGTACTGACGCCCGGTCGGTCGCCCTTGAGATTGATAAAGAAGTCATCATGGTTCATCGTGACGGTAATGGTGTCGTCGCCATCACCGCCGGTAATTCGCCCGTCAGAGCGGCGGCGCCCGTTGGGGTCGGCCCAGTCGCTGTCGAAGGTGACGGTAATCTTATCGTCGCCTTCATCGCCGTGAGCCCCGTCGACGCCGTCCGGATCGAGAATGGTGTCATCATCTGCACCGCCAAACATCCGGTCGTGGTATCCGGCCTCGCCTCTGAGGGTGTCGCGACCGCCGTCGCCCAGCATAAAGTCGTTGCCGGCTCTGCCATCTAAAAGATCGTTGCCTTCTAAACCCTGAATCTGGTTATCCTGCGAGTTGCCAATCAAAATATCGCCAGCTACCTTTGCACGAGACCCAACAATATTTTCTAACTCGCCAGAGATACGGGTGGTTTCGGTTAAAATATCTTCTGTTTCTTCGTCAAACGACTCTCTTAAAGCTGAGAAGGCGAAGCGATCGACTGTACCAAATCCGTCTAGAGCTTTACCGGCCTTTAGCCTTCTAATTGGGTACAGCGACGCCAGAGCAGACGGCACCTTGTAGCCTCTTCCCTCGTCAATATTGACAAATACGCTATTCGGAGAGTCGTCATAGCTAACCGTGTCAACGCCGTCGCCACCGCTGATATTGTCGTTTCCAACTCCTCCATGTAGCCGATCATCTCCTGCTTCTCCTAGCAGCTCGTCGTTTCCTGCACCTCCCTCTAAGTGGTCAGACCCAGAGCCACCGTTGAGAATATCCGCACCAGCACGCCCAAAGAGCTGGTCATCCCCATCATCCCCGAAGATGACATCGTTACCGGCCTGGCTATTTTCCGAGTCTCCGTAGAGGATATCGCTATCGCTGCCGCCTTCAATAAAATCATCACCTGCACCCCCGTCGATGGTGTCTGCGCCGCTATTGCCGGCTAGGGTATCGTTACCATCGCCCCCTTGAATATTGTCCTGCCCTTCGCCGCCTTCAAGCAGGTCCTCATCGCCACCACCCGATAGCGAATCATTGCCACCGCGACCAAAGAGACGATCCTTGCCAGCGTCGCCGTTCAAAATGTCGCTGCTGGTACCGCCGTACAAAACATCGTCACCATTTCCTCCCGAAAACTCAACCGGTACCGCAACGGTGTCGATAAAGCCTAATACTTCTCCATCTTCATTTGTGAGTACGTTGCCTGCTGCATCAGTTTCCTCAAGGACAGTTGAAATCAAATCGTTTCCTTCACCGGCGTTGGCAGTCAGTTTACTCACACCGGCATAGTCTTGAGTATGTCCCAGCGCTGCAACAGTGATCCGGTCGCTGTTCGCCTGAGCTGAGCCAGTCAGCTGAAAGACTTCGCTACCATCGGCTGTATTGAGATGTTGTCGCTGGGCGGCGCGAGTGCCCAGATTAAGCTCAAGCACCCCGCCTGGAAAATTAGCAGGACCCGCGTCTGCCAAGATCGGTATCAGCGGAATGTCTGTTCCCGGTGAGCTTTGGCTGCAAAGGGGAATCGCGAAGTCAGATAGTGTCGTACGGGCAAAATTACCTTTCCATTTTTTGCCGAAGGGCGGCCAGCCAACGCGGGCCGAGTAGCCTAGAAAAGCATCAATCTGTCCGCCAATGTCAAACAGGCAGCCAATTTCTGTAAAGTCATTGGTGATATCTTCGAATTCTGAGAACCGCACTTTTCCATCACTGCTGCCCAGATCCTGAA
>JAAHIA010000279.1 GCA_010671975.1 Leptolyngbya sp. SIO4C1
TGATTTGCGCAGACTGCCGATGGGGTTGAAACCGCTGAACTTAGAATTCGTCACAAGAACGGTAACTGGCGCTGGCTAGAGCTGCGCAAATCTCTGAAAATATCGATAGACGGCATTGATGTCTTCAGGATGAACCAGCTCGCTAACGACGTTCTCCATCTGCATCACTTCGGCAGCCGTATAGCCTAGGATGGCCTGCACGGTTGCATTCAGGTAGATATTGCGATTTGACTCTAAATCATAGATATAGATAATTCCAGGCGTCGATTCAGAAATGCGGCGAATGAAGTTTTGGCTCTCCTCAAGCGCCCGCTGCGTCTGCTTGAGCTCAGTGACTTCAGCAATGACGGCAGCCACCCCCGGCTGTCCGTTGTGCAGCGCGACTGGAAAATAGCTGGCTGTCCAAAACCGCAGCTGATCGCCCAAGAGCGTACTGCAGATCTCTCGATTGTGAATTGCCTGCCCCGTCTTTAGCACCTGCTGATGCAGCTGATGAGCGGTTTGACCCAGCTCACCAGGCAAAATCTCAGCCGGAGTCTTACCAAGATGCTCCGATGGTGAAATGCCGTTGATATTAGCCAGCGTTTGATTGATGCGCAGGTAGCGCAGATTTTTATCGAGCAGCGCAAACCCTAGCGGACTAGCAGCATAGATATTTTCTAAAATCGAGTTGGTCTCTTGCAGCTCTGCCTGCATCGCTTTGAGCTCGTTAATCTTAATGAATGAGAGAACCACGCCATCTTGAGAGCCATCTTCTCTGAAATAAGGGTTACCTCGCATCAGCAGCTGATCGCCGTTTCGAGTATTCTTTACCTCTTGTTCTGCGGCGGCCTCAGTAGTCAGTATCTGCTGCGCAAACGCTTTTAGATTGGTCTCTGCCAGCGTGTGGGTAAAGTGAGAAATCGGTCGGTCAACATCGACCGGACGAATATTGATGACTTCAGAGACAACAGGCGTAAACTTGCGAATATTGAGCTCACGATCTAGAAAAACGACGCCGATTTCCGTACTGTGCAGCAGGTTATCGACGTCTTCATTTAAGCGGGTCAGCTCGCGAATTTTGTTTTGATGCTCAATATTGACCGTATAGAGTTCTTCGTTGACCGACTGCAGTTCTTCATTAGTGCTCTGTAGCTCTTCATTCGATGCCAGCAGTTCCTCATTGGTCGCCTGCTGCTCCTCATTGGTGGTTTCTAGTTCCTCGATGGTGACCTGCAAATTCTCTCGGGTCTGCTGCAGCTCTCGCTCCAGCGCTGTGACATGCTCGGTAATTTCCGATTCAATCTCATAGACTGGCGCTTGGGTAACCGACGCTGGCGCAGCTGCCAGCTCCATGATCACAATCAGGTTTTCTTCTACGCTGTCAGCATCGTAGCCAATTTTCAGGTTAACGCTTTGGGTATGCTCCGCCTGCTGAATGCGAATATCGTTGTAAAGCACCGTTTTACCTTCGCGTCGAGCTCGGTGCAGTGAGGTTTCTAGCGGCAGCTTCAGATCGGGCGGCACCAGCTCAGTCACCTCTAGCCGAGCTTCTCCAATATCGATGGTCAGCAGCTGAGCTGAGTTATAAAACACTCGCACCAGCTCATTGTTTGGGTCAACCATCAAGCACGTAGCGCGCCGATTGTCAAAGCAGTATTTCAATAGCTCGGTCACCTGCTGCTCAAACCGCGCCGTTTGAGCCCGGCGTCCCTGCAGCTGGCGAGCAGGCTGCACTATTGATAGAGCCGGCTGAGCAGAGGTGACCGGCAAAAAGCGGTGGCCAGTGTCTAGCTTGCGGTAGATTTTCCACTTACTGCTGAGCGTAGCGAACTCCTCGCTGAACTGACCTAGGTTTTCTGAGCTGCCTAAAAACAGCGTTCCGCTGTCCATCAGCGTGAAGTGCAGCAGCCGCAGCACCTGATCTTGCAGCTGCGGTTGCATATAGATCAAAACGTTGCGACAGGTGACCAAATGCATCCTCGAAAATCCAGGGTTCTTTGTCAGGTCGTGAGGCGAGATAATCAGCATTTCTCGCAGAAAGCGCTTTACCTGGTAGTGACCCGTTTTAGGCTCAAAATACTTGGCTAGCCGCTCGGCTGAGATGTCGACTGAAATCGTTTCTGGATAAATCCCTTTGGCTGCGATCGCGAGCGCCTGCGTATCGATGTCTGTTACAAACAGCTTGACCTGAACGTTTTTATCCGTTTTGGCAATCACCTCATCGACAATCATCGCCAGCGAATAGGCTTCTTCACCGGTGGCGCAGGCAGATACCCAGATGCGCAGCTGCTGACCGTCTGAGATCTGCTCAATCAGCTGCGGCAAGACCTCAGTTTCTAAAATTTTCCACGGCTGCTTATCTCGAAAAAACCGCGTCGCCCCAATCAGCAGACTTTGTCTTAGCAGCTTACGTTCTTCAGCAGAGCTGCTTAAGATTTGCAGGTAGTCTTCCACCGTGCGGCTGCGAGTCAGCGCACAGCGATGAAGAATTCGTCGCTTCAGCGTATTGACTTTATAGGCTGAAAAGTCAGTATTTTCTTGCTCCGACAGCAGCCCAACAATTTTCTGTAGCTGTGTTTGAACCATTGCTGCGGTCTCACCCCCGCTGCTATCTAGCTGCCCCGTCTTAAACTGAACGATATGGTAAACAGCCTCAGCCAGCTCTTTGGGAGATAAAATCTGATCGACCAGTCCCAGTGAGATAGCATTGATCGGCATGCTGCCAAACTGCGCCGTCTCTGGCGACTGCACCAGCGCAACGCCACCGGCTCGACTGACGCTTTGCAATCCGTCTGTGCCATCGCTGCCGCCGCCAGAAAGCACAACGCCAATTGCGCGATCGCTATACTCCTTGGCTAGCGATTCAAAAAATAAGTTGATGGGGTAGTTGAGATGACCGGGACGATTCAGTAGATGTAGCTTGCCGTCCTGCAGGACCACATTCTTGCCTGGGGGCAGCACATAGACCATATTTGGCTCAACCCGCATACCGTCTTCAATCTGACAGGCCATCAGCGACGTCTGACGCTGCAGAATCTCTGTCATCATGCTTTTGAAGTCAGGTGACAGATGCTGCACCACCACAAAGGCAGCGTCGGGTCGCTCTGGCAAGTTCGCAAAGAACGACGCTAACGCCTGTACCCCCCCGGCCGAAGCGCCAATACCTACCACAAAGAACTGATTAGAGGGGACCGCACCGTTCATAGCCTTTGCTGGATAGACTTTACGCTAAATCATGACGAGCCTCTTTGTAGATATCAAATCTTGTGGCTAATCCGTCACTGTCTGTAGGAAGATCTATGACTACAGATATAGGTCGTAATGGCCCTTAAGATTGTTTTTATGTCGCTCTCTATTCAGCTCTGGCAAAGTCATCAAGATCTAGCTCAGGCCAGTCTTAATCACCCTTTTGTACAAGGCATTGGTGACGGCACCTTGCCCAGAGCCAAGTTTGCCTACTATGTGGGCCAAGATGCTTTCTTTTTAGAGGCGTTTGCGCGTGCCTACAGCATTGCAGCGGCCAAAGCGCCAAGCTGGCACAGCTTTAGAATCTTGCACGAGCTGGCTGCAGGCGTGCTGGCCGAGCTGAAGCTCCACGAGGGCTATGCGGAAATCTGGGGCGTCACGCTGAGCCAGGTGCAGCCGGGAACAGCGACGCGCCAGTACACCGACTTTCTGCTAGCAACTGCTTGGGGGCAGCCGATTGGTGTAACGGCCGTTGCTATGTCACCCTGTATGCGGCTCTATGCCTACCTAGGTCAGTCGCTTGCTCAGGCTGGTCTTCCTG
The DNA here is from genome assembly GCA_010671975.1 of Leptolyngbya sp. SIO4C1. GTDB lineage: Bacteria > Cyanobacteriota > Cyanobacteriia > Phormidesmidales > Phormidesmidaceae > SIO4C1. The sequence continues at coordinate 3,770 of JAAHIA010000279.1, forward strand.
ATCATGCCTATCGCGACTGGATTGCGACCTATAGCAGCGACGAGTTTGAGCCGCTGGCGCAGCAGCTAGAAGCGCTGGTAGATGAGCATGCGCAAGACAGCGAGCTTATCCGTCAAACTTACCGCTATGCCATGGTTTGTGAACGCGACTTCTTTCAGTCTGCCTGGGCGCATACGGCATACTAAAGCTATTCAGCACGCTGCGATCGCAATGTATTTAGTCATTACGCCCGAAAGCCTTGATCTATCACCCGGTGGTGAAGTGATTTTGCGGCATCGAACCTGGGACGATTATGAGGCCATCCTCAAAAGCCGGCAGGATCGGGCTGCCGTGAAAGTTCGTTTCGACGCTAGCACTCAAGAGATTCGACTTATGGCTCCCATGCCTGGCCACGGCAAGCGCTCTAAAACACTATCTGATCTGGTCACTGCGCTGCTGAGATTCAAAAACCTGGATTGGGAGGGATTCGATCCAATCACACTTAAACAGCTTAAGCAAAAGGGACTTGAGCCTGATACCTGCTTCTACATCGCCAATCGGCAGGCTATTTTGGGCAAAGAACGCATTGATTTAGCCGTGGATCCACCGCCCGATCTGGCTATTGAGGTGGACTTAACCTCGTTTACTAGCCCTGACGACTATCAGAAGATAGGCGTCCCCGAACTTTGGATCTATCGACAGGCGCTGCGAATCTATGTGTTTGACGGCCAGCAGTATCACGAGCGCGATCGCAGCCCTACCTTCCCAGATATTCCCGTCATTCAGCTCATTCCCAAGTATGTAGAGCGCGCTTGGACGGCTGGATCAAGCGTTGCTTTGAGAGAATTTGACACTGAGCTATCGCGACTGGCCTAGTGCCGGCTGCTGTTCAATAACCCAGCGCTGGCCGTTGTGCCGCAGCAGCGTCAGCTGCGCTGCGACAAAGTCGAACTGCACGGCTTTGTGCTCAAACTCAGGCCAGGCTTGGCGGAACGCTGCTGGCTTCAAATCGCGAAAGGCAACGGTTAGATGCGGCTTAAAGGACCGATTGCGATCTTGTTTATCCACAATGTCAAACTCGGCTGCCATGAAATCTATCAGCGCCGGCTTAATCGCCATGAGCTCAGCGCTTTTCACTACGTTGATATAGATCACCCGGGGCGCAAAAGCAGCAAAGCCATCTAGCCAAACAGGCAGCGGCCGCTGCCCAGCCGCAAAACTGGCTAGCCCGTGAGCGAGCGCTTCAGCTTGGCTGGCCGGCCATTTAAACGGCGGCTGTAGCGTGATGTGCGGCGGAGAATTTAGCGCTTTACGGCTACGGTAGCGCTCAGCAAAATACTGCTTTACCTGATTGGCGTAGTCCTGAACGGGCGGTGGCGGCACTAGCGCAATAAAGAAACGTAGCAGTTCGGCTTCTTTGTAAGATTCCATACAATATTATGTCTTTAGAGACTTAAAAGTCAGCCCAGAGCGAGCATATTATGCCTTGGTTCGTCAAAATTGAGCGAGGTTTGATTGACAAGCCTCTGTTCGACCAGTTTGTCCCTGCCCACAAAGCCTATGTGAGAACCCTGATTGCCCAAGGACACCGGGCTAAAACTGGCTATTGGGCAGAGCGCGGCGGCGGCATGCTGCTGTTTGAGGCAGACTCTTTAGCAGAGGCCAAGACGATTGTAGAAGCCGACCCGCTGATAAAGAACGGCTGCGTCGAGTATGAGCTGCACGAATGGCGCATCGTGGTTGAATAAGCACCTGACTAAACAAGCGCTAGGTCAAAGAGCATCGAGGCAAATCAGGTCAGCTAGTTAAGATCTAAGTAGTAGGGAGGTCGCCAATGGCAAAAAGTAGTTCACAACCCAGCGATGGCTATAAGGTCGTTGCCGACAATCGCCAGGCCCGTTTTCTCTACGAAATTTTAGAAACTTACGAAGCCGGCATCGAGCTCAAAGGCACTGAGGTCAAATCGATTCGCGAGGGGCGAGTCAACCTGCGCGACGGCTATGCCCAGGTTAAAAACGGTCAGGCCTGGCTGCAGAACGTGCATATCTCACCGCACCGCATGACCAATCAGGTCTATAACCACGACCCGCGCCGCTCGCGCCGGCTGCTGCTGCACAAAGAAGAAATTCGCCGGCTGATTGGTAAAGTTGAGCAGAAAGGCCTAACGCTGGTGCCGCTGAAGCTCTACCTCAAGCGCGGCTTTGTCAAGGTCAGCCTGGGCCTGGGCCGAGGCAAGAAACTGCATGACAAGCGCGAAGACCTGAAGCGTAAGCAGGAAAAACGAGAAATCGATCGGGCACTAAAAGCCAGATAAATCAGCTGCCGTCCCGTCTTCCCCAACCGCCCTCTCTTCCTCACGGCCCCATCTTTCCCTCTCTTCAACGGGTCTCCTTATCCAATGCCGCCACCACCCGCCGATAAATTCGCTCTGCCTGAGCCGGCGTATTGCCAATGCAGGTGAGGCCGAGCTTGCCGTACTCCGACAAACAGCCCATCAGGTGAAAGGCGGCACCCGCGCCTTCAATTGCATTGAAGTGCAGCTGCTCACCCATGATGATATCCATCAGGTCGTTGGGCAGCAGCCCTCGATAGGACTCCTTTTGCAGATTGTCAGTGGCGCGGTAAAACTTGGGCTGGCCGTGCTGCGTATAAAATAGGCCGTCCTTGGCGCTATAGCGACCATCGGTGAGCATCTGCAGCGCCATAAAAGGATGGGTCGTTCCTCCTTTGCGCAGGTTAATTTCGATCGCCTGCAGCTGCCAAGCCGTCTCTGACTGATGCGGCTGAGGGACGGCAATAAAGTCTACGCTGTAGCGCTCTAGCGCGCCCTTTGCCGCCAGCGCTTTGCCCACCCGGTAGCCCATCTCCTGCAGCGCCAGCCGATAGCTGGCATCAGC
>JAAHIA010000028.1 GCA_010671975.1 Leptolyngbya sp. SIO4C1
TGCGCCCCCAATCAAGAAACGCTGTCGAGGGCGATACTGAGGTTTTAGAGAAGGAAGTTCGTCATCGGTTTCAGGCGCAAGGACGGGCGCTTTAGCAATAGAAGATTGGGTAGATGCTTTCATGAACTTTAAGATCCTAATGAAAGAGCGGTTAACAAAAAGCTACGTAAAACTCGACCGAGAAAACTGAATGTCAGCCAATCTTCAGTCAGCACAAGAGATAAGGATTGAAAATCCTCTATGCTTAAATAGTTCAGCTCCGCTGGCAGAAAGCTAGCGAGGCAATGTAGCTTTAATCATGCATCCGCTGATGGCAAAGATCGTCAACAGCTTTGCAAAGTAAATAAGTGTTGAATGTGCGATAGACTACAGCGCAATCAAAATCAGATAGTGAAAGTCCAATTTAAATCGCTGAAGCGCTTGTTTTCGCTCAGTTATTTAGATCGCAAAGGTTTTGGAGCAAGACGTTCTTTCAAATTACTTTAATACACTGCCCTAGGAACTCTACGGATCAAATTCAAGTTCATTGTAATTTTATAAAAATGAGCTATTTTTGAACTTTACGATTGCAATCCAATTTTCTACAAATGCTATTTAATCTCTCTACGAGTTAAGAATATAGATTCGCTTGTCAAGTACCGTGGGTAGGAGCATTTTTGGCTGTGCTACTTCGACTTATTTAATGACAATAACTCTCTAAAAAGTTTTACGATGAAGCTGCAGCCCGAAGCGGGCTTGAGCAGCGGCAATGGTAATCCAAATAGCTCCAGCCAGTGCGATCGCAGCCACTAGCGAATATCAGTTAGCCAATATCAACCTGGGCCCCCCAAGTATCTTGAGGGATAAAGGTACGCTCAGCTGGCAGCGGGGCTACGGCCTCTGTTAGCTCGAACTGACCGGCTTCGATCCAGGCTTTGAGCGTTAGGGCCACCTGCCGCGACAGGTGCAGGCTAGCGAGTGGGGCCGTTCTCACCGGGGTGCCGTTAATCGAAATGCGGCCAGACTTAAGCTGACGATAGCTCACCAGCCCAAAGGTCGGGCGCACCCGACGCGGAATGGAAAAATCGACCACTGGGGCCACTAGCGACTCGTCTGTCACAGCGCAGTGCTGCACAACGGCTTCATTCAAAACTGGAATGGGCAGCCCGATACCCAGCATCAGCGACGGGCCGTAGCCCTTGAAGTAGCAGCCTCGCACCCACTGCGCCTGCATCTGCTTGGCATCACCAATCAAGGCTACCGTGGCTGCCGGCCCAATCGGCGTGCGGTTGGGTAGCCGCTTTTGCAGCGGAAAATGCTGCGTGCCTTCCCAGGCCACATAGCCAATACCGCCGCCGAGGAAAAGGCGCGTGCCGATGCCGACTGTCTGCAGGTCAGGATCGTTGAGCAGCGGAGAGAGGGCACCCGAGTTGGCATACACCGCGTTTCCCAAAAACGGCTGCAGCGGTCCCAAATAGGTGAATAGCGGTCGTTCGCCGCTGTTGACACCCACAATAAAATTCTGGTAGAGGTTGCGCGGATTGAACAGATAGAACTGGTTGATGCTGTCTTTGGTGATAGAAGTTTCTAGAGAGGCGCGCGGATAGCAGTCAGTGGCCTGGCCAATAGCTCTAAGAGATACTGACTTGCCGGCAATCAGGTCAGCAATCACATGCCCACCGCCGCGATGCGGCTCCTCCGTTTCTAGCCCGTCACGGCTGCCCTCTGCCATTTGGCTAGCGCCGAGATAGAGATCGACAGCGCCAAAGCCAGCATAGGCTAAAACACCCTCTAGCCGACATTCGCGAATCTTAATGGGCGGATCGGTATGCCCTAAATTCAGAATTGCCCCGGACGATTCGACGGGCTCAAACGTACCAGTGGTGATCACATCAACGGCTTTAGCAGCCTCAGCTGCGCCTAGCTCAGCAATTTGAGCCTTGGCCTCTTCAATCGTCCAGACAACGGCCCGCTGCGCTCGAATTTTGCTATTGATTTCTGCAATCGTTCGCATAGTATGGCCCGACTTGCGGCTGAGAAAATAGGCAGCAGCTTTAGGTCTTGTGCTGCTGCCAGAGTAGCAGCCCGCCCAGTAAGCCCCCCAGTAGCACAGTCGGCAGCAGCACAAGACTTAGGCTAACTGTCGCCGTGGCCGGAATATTGACTGCCGGCAGCACAAACTTAATCAGCCCGCTGATGACAGCAGACAGGGCCAGCACTTTAGCTAAAAAAATGGCAATTTCCATGGGGGCCTAAGGACGACGAATATTCAAGCAGCACCACTCCTGCCGCCGCCACAGGGTTGCCACCACCCAGCCATTCTCCTCTAGCGTATCGGCCACAAGCTTGGACTGTTCCAGCAAAATACCGCTGAGGATGCCCCAGGTAGTGGGCTTAGCGATCGCATCAAACTGTGGCACCAAATCTATGATTACCTCCGCCAGAATATTGCAGACGATTCCATCTACGGGTGCCTCTAGCGTTTCGAGCAGCGTGGGTAGGCTGCCTTCGCGCACCGACAGCTGCTCGGCGCTAATCTGGTTGAGGTCGCGATTGGCGGCGGTGGCACTCACCGCCAGCGGATCAGTATCGACGGCATAGGCCTGTTTGGCCCCCAGCAAAATTGCCCCGATTGATAGGATGCCGGAGCCGCAGCCAATGTCAGCAATCGTGCTGTCGCTGCTGCTGCTGCCTAAGCGCATCTCCAGCGACTCCAGACACAGCTGCGTCGTGGCGTGGGCACCCGTACCAAAGGCCGTGCCCGGATCTAGCTGTAGAACCAGGCGATCGACTTCGGCAGGCACCGGTATCCAAGCCGGATTGATCAAGAAGCGATCGCCAATTTCCTGCGGCTGCCAGTGCGTTTTCCAGCTCTTAGACCAGTCTTCTTCTTCAATCAAATGCCACTCTACCGAGGGTTCAGATATGCCGCCGACGCAGAGCGCATCTTGCTTGAGCGTGAGGGCTAGCGCAGCTAGATCGAGGTGCTCAAACTGAGCCCGCGGAAAATAGGCTTTCACCAGCCGATGCTTGCCCTGCTGCTGACTAGAGGTGCCACGTCCTGAGAGCAGATCAAAGCGCCAGAAGACCGTATCTTCTAGTGCCGGAGTGCAGGTCACCTGAATTTCCCACCAACTGTTTGCCAAGCTAGTTTACCTATGCAATGTCCACTGCAGCGTTTAAACCCGATGCGGTCATGCTCAGTCCCGTTGATCGCCGATACACTGCCTACGGCCTATAGCGCCACCGTATAGGCTTCTCGAATGCCCGGAACCTTGGTAATCTCAGTCAGAATACCTTCAGGTAGCGGATCGTCAATGCTCAAGACCATTACCGCGTCGCCGCGCACAATCTTGCGGCCGACCTGCATACTGGCGATGTTGACGTTGAAGCTGCCCAGCAGCGAGCCAATTTTGCCGATAATGCCCGGCATATCGCGGTGCAGCGTAAACAGCATGTACTTGGTCGGCGGCACGTTGATCGGGAAATTATTCAGGTCAATAATTCGGACCTCATCGCCGCCTAGCAGCACACCAGTAACAGAATGCTCGCCCAGCGACCCTTTGGCTGACAGATGCAGTGAGCCTTTGTAATCTTGCACCGAGGTATCGCGCGTTTCCACCACGTGGATGCCGCGCTCTTTGGCTTCAATCGACGCATTGACGTAGTTAACCCGCTCCTGCAGCGCGTTTGAGAGCAGCCCTTTGAGTGCAGCAATCACAATCGGCTTACTGTCGTTTTCAGCCAGATCGCCCTGCAGCCGAATGTGAAACTGCTCAATGCGACCGCCAGCTAGCTGACCCACCAGATTACCCAGCGTCTCGGCTAGCTGCAGATAGGGTCGCAGCCGCTCTAAAATGTCGGGCCGCAGACCGGGAATATTCACCGCAGAGCGCGCCGGCAGTCCCAGCAGCACATCGCGAATTTGCTCAGCCACGTCAATGGCGACGTTGACCTGCGCTTCTTCGGTGGAGGCGCCTAGGTGAGGCGTCAGCACGACAGCATGATCGAGGTCTCTTAGCGGCGACTCACCCAGCGGCTCTGATTCGTAAACGTCTAGCGCGGCTCCGGCAATTTGGCCATCGCGCACCGCCTCATACAGCGCTGATTCATCGATGATGCCGCCCCGCGCGCAGTTGACGATACGGGCAGTTGGCTTCATCTTCGCTAGGGCCTCAGCGTTAACTAAGTGGGCCGTTTCGGATGTGCGCGGAATGTGCAGCGTGATGTAGTCTGACTCGCGAAATAAGAGATCGAGATCGACTAGGCGACAGCCAATTTCCTCAGCGCGCTCGGTCGAAATGAAAGGATCGTAGGCCAGTAGCTTCATCCCCATCGAGCGCGCTACCGTAGCCACGTGCGAGCCAATTTTGCCCAGGCCCACGACGCCCAGCGTTTTTTTATAGACTTCAACACCGGTAAACTTTTTGCGATTCCACTCTTTGGCTTTGACAGAGCGATCGGCGGCTGGAATCAATCGCGACATCGACAGCATCATGGCTAAGGCATGCTCGGCTGCTGCGATTGTGTTGCCTTCAGGCGAGTTGACCACCACGATGCCGCGCCGGGTAGCGGCCGGCACGTCAATATTGTCAACGCCTACGCCGGCGCGGCCAATAATCTTCAGCTGTTTGCTAGCTTCGATCACATCGGCCGTGACTTTGGTGCCAGAGCGAATCATCAAAGCATCGTAGTCGGCAATAATTTGAGTCAGTTCTTCAGGAGAAAGGCCAGTTTTTACATCGACCTGTGCTACCTGGGAGAGAATATCTAATCCTGCTTGGTCAATCGGGTCGGAGACGAGTACCTTCGGCATAGGTCAGCTGCGGTTTTTATCAGGGTGTCATTTTACTGCAAAGCAGGACGGCAATAACAATAGCTTTTTTTGGGTGCGGGCAATCGTTAGTCCTGGGCAAATTATGGCGGCTTATCTAGGGTTTGGATGTTAGGAAAGGGTTAAATTTAACGACAGCCGGAAGGTGAAAGACAGAAGATATGTGAGCAAGTGGCCTGCTCTGCGTCCTCTCACGCTTCAGAATCGAACAAGTTAAACAGATCGGCCAGAATAGCGTTAGAAACTAAAAATCCTTCGGGATCGCTGAGCCATAGGCGATCGCCGCTGAGATGGACCTGACCGCGATCAAGATAGCTAGCCAGACATTGACGCAGCTGAGGAACGACGGCCTCATCAAGCTGTCGCAGCGGGGCGAGCGGCACGCCTTTGGCTAAGCGCAGGCCCACCATCAGCCAGTCGAGGATTCGCTCGGCCGGCGGGGTCGGATCGCAGTCCAGCGCTGCGCCGCTGGCAGCATAAGCCTTTAGCCAGTCGGCATACTGCGCGCGGGTACGGGGACGGCTGCAGCGCTGCTGCTGGGTATAGCTGGTAGCGCCCATGCCAAAGCCGTAGTAGGGCTGATTGTGCCAGTAGGTGAGGTTGTGCTGACACTGATGCCCCGGACGAGCATAGTTAGAAATTTCGTAGTGATCGTAGCCGGCTGCAGTCAGGCTTTGCTGAGCCAAGCAGTACATTTCAACTGTGGTGGCTTCGGGCGGTAGCGGCTGGCTGTCAGGGGCGTAAAATTTGCCGAACGGAGTCTGCGGCTCAAGCGTTAGGTCGTAGACAGAAACATGCTGAGGCGAGAGCGCGATCGCAGCTGTGAGCGACTCAGCCCAGTCTGCCATGGTTTGGTACGGCAGCCCTGAGATCAGATCGAGGCTCCAGCTGGATATTTGCACCTGCTGTAGGTCCTCAGCCGCGCGATAGACATCGGCCGTGCGGTGAAAGCGGCCGCAGGCTTCTAGCAGCCGATCTTGAAAGGCCTGCACGCCCAGGCTGACGCGATTGACGCCACAGTCGCGATAGCCCTGCAGATGCGCCAAATCAAACGTGCCCGGATCCATCTCCATTGAGATCTCAGCTGACGAGGCGATGCCAAACTGCTGCTGCAGCGCTGTCAAAATCTTTTCGAGCTGCGACACAGCCAGCAGCGAGGGCGTGCCGCCGCCAAAAAAAACTGTCTTGAGAGCGCCTCCTAGCGACGGTGTGGCAGCAATCTCTTGCCTCAGCCAGTCAACATACTGCGCGATCGTACCTGAGGTCTCGCCCCGCTGCCGCTCACCAATCACCGAGATGGGAAAATCGCAGTAGAAGCAGCGACGGCGGCAAAACGGCACGTGGATATAGGCAGAAACCGGGGAACAGGCAGCCCCGTCAGCAGTCATAGCCGAGTCAATCATAAAGCCGACGCTCATCAGATAGTTTAAGTTTTCCTCAAAACCGCAGCAAAGGCGGTCAGTTTGCGACTACGCTGAAAGCTCAATGAGCGCTTTAAGGGGTTTTCTGGGCCAGCCGCGCCTTCAGCAGCAGTAGCAGGCAACTGTCAGCTAAACTGTCATAGTCAGGCTATTACGCTGCTTTTGCTGCCAACCCTGACCCATTGCCCCTGACCCAAAGTTCTATGCTGGATGCACTAATTGTTATTTCATTTATTTTAGCTGGGGCTGGCATTGGCTTTTACGGTGTTGATCTGCTACCTGACGATACGCTGCGGCAGGTCAACAACTTGGAAGGTCTTGGCTCAGTCACCGCTGGGTTTGGTGCCCTGATTGGCACTGGCTTAGGCCTGGTCGTTCAAACCAGCTATCGGCGGCTAGAGCGTCAAATTCGCGAGCTGCCCCCCGATCGAATTTTGACCCGTTCGGTCGGACTCGTTATTGGGTTGCTGATTGCCAATTTGATGCTAGCACCGCTGTTTTTGCTGCCGATTCCGGCTGAATTTGGCTTTATCAAACCGCTAACGGCAGTCATGGGCAGCGTTTTGTTTGCCGTTTCAGGGATGAATCTGGCCGATACCCACGGTCGCGCCCTGCTGCGCTTGGTTAATCCCAACAGCTACGAAGCGATGCTGCTAGCGGAAGGAACGCTCAAACCGTCACCGACTAAGGTGCTTGACACCAGCTGCATCATTGACGGTCGCATTGAGGAGCTGCTCTCAACCGGCTTTCTAGAAGGTCAGATTCTAGTGCCGCAGTTTGTTTTGCAAGAGCTGCAGACGGTTGCCGATGCCTCGAACGATCAAAAGCGCGCGCGGGGACGACGCGGTCTAGAAATTTTAAATCGCATCCGTGAGACCTACCCAGAGCGCATTGTGGTGGATTCGGCCGACTACGAAGAGATTGCTACCGTCGATGCCAAGCTGGTGAAGCTGGCTCAGGAGCTGGGCGCTAGACTAATCACCAACGACTACAACCTGAATAAGGTCGCCAGCGTCCAGCAGGTGAGCGTGCTCAACATTAACGACTTGGCCCAGTCGATTCGGCCAGCCTATCTGCCCGGCGACGACATTGAGATCAAAATTCTCAAAGAAGGAAAAGAGCCTTCACAGGGCGTGGGCTATCTGAGCGACGGCACGATGGTCGTGGTTGAAGAAGGGCGCGACTATATCGGTGAGGAGCTAGGCGTGGTCGTTACCGGCGCTCTGCAAACCTCTGCCGGACGGATGATTTTTGCTAGACCGAAAAGCTCAGCCGTCGTTAGCAGCTAGCGGCTGATTTAGGATGGGAGTAGTGATTTTAGCAAGCGGTGTACAATATGCCTGATAAAAACTACTCTTGGAAAGGCAGCTGGAACGCTGGCAAAGCCCTGATGATTTTAGCGGGCGTGCTGGGCGTGGTGCTATTTGCTTCGGCGTTTATTCATTAGCGCTGAGCGCTCAGACCACGATGCTTGAGCCGCTAATGCTCAAACACGTCCCTATACTGCATCAGATCTAGCGCAATCAGCGTTGGCAGACAGCCAAAGCACTGCTGTGCTAGCTCCCATCGGCCTTCTCGCTGCAGCATCAGCGTTAGCTGCTGACAGATTTTATGCAGATAGCGAACATCGTTGGCGGCGTAGCTAAGCTGCTCCTGGCTGAGGTTGGCCGCGTTGCCCCAGTCTGAGCTTTGAGCGGTCTTGTCTAGCTCGATGCCCTGCAGCTCGCGCACCAGCTCTTTGAGACCGTGCCTAGGGCTGTAGGTACGGGCCAGCTTGCTAGCGATTTTGGTGCAAAAGACTGGGCTCACGACGATATCAAGGTGATGCCGCAGGGTTGCTAGGTCAAAGCGGGCAAAGTGAAAGATTTTCAGAATTTCGGGGGCCTCTAGCAGCTGTTTGAGATTTGGAGCACTGTCTTGCCCTAGCTGAATCCGCACGGCGGTAACGCAGTCTGAGGTGTCGCAGAGCTGCACTAGACAGAGCCGATCGCGATACGGATTGAGCCCCATGGTCTCCGTATCTACCGCGATCGCATCCGAGCCCAGATAGCGCTCTAGCAAATCGTCGGAGAGATCGCGATCACAGACTTGAAAGTTTTCCAAAGTGCCCCCTTAGTCGAACTTCAGCACTTTTGCTACTGTCTGCACATCCTTGTCGCCCCGGCCCGAGCAGTTGATGACAAGATAGGGGCTGCCCTCTAGCTGCGGACAAAGCTGGTCGAGGTAGGCAAAGGCATGGGCAGTCTCTAAAGCGGGGATAATGCCCTCTAGCCGCGAGACATGCTGAAACGCCTCTAGCGCCTCAGCGTCTGTGATGCTGTAATATTCGGCTCGGCCCAAATCTTTGAGATAGCTGTGCTCCGGCCCCACGCCCGGATAGTCGAGCCCGGCGCTGACCGAATGGGCCTCGATTACCTGGCCTTCGGTATCCTGCAGCAGATAGCTCATTGCCCCGTGCAGCACGCCCACTCGACCCTGCGTCAGCGTAGCCGCGTGCTTCTCAGTGGTGACCCCTTCGCCAGCCGCTTCTACGCCAATCAGCCGCACGCTAGGCTCGTTGACAAACTCGTGAAAGAGCCCCATTGCATTCGAGCCGCCCCCCACGCAGGCCACTAGAATATCAGGCAGACCGCCCCACTTCTCCTGCGCCTGCGATCGCGTCTCTTCGCCAATCAGCGCATGAAAGTCGCGCACAATCATCGGATAGGGGTGCGGTCCGGCCACCGAGCCAAGGATGTAGTGCGTGGTTTCAACATTGGTGACCCAGTCGCGAATTGCCTCGGAGGTGGCGTCCTTGAGCGTGCCCGTACCGGCGCTAACCGGGCTCACGGTGGCCCCCATCAGCCGCATCCGGAACACGTTGAGCTTCTGACGCTCCATATCGTGAACGCCCATGTAGATCACACAGTCAATGCCAAAGCGAGCACAGACCGTTGCAGTCGCTACGCCATGCTGCCCGGCTCCGGTTTCAGCAATGATGCGCTGTTTGCCCATGCGCTTAGCCAGCAGCACCTGACCCAGCGCATTGTTAATTTTGTGTGCGCCGGTGTGATTGAGGTCTTCGCGCTTGAGATAAATCTGCGGACCGCTGCCGTCAGGTCGGGCGTAGTGCGCCGTCAGCCGCTCGGCAAAGTATAGCGGGTTAGGGCGACCCACATAGTCTTTGAGCAGGCCGGCCAGCTCGGCTTTAAACTCAGGGTCGTGGCGATACTCCTGATAAGCGGCTTCCAGCTCACTGAGCGCCGGCATTAGCGTTTCAGGTACGTATTTGCCGCCAAACTGACCAAACCGACCGAGCGCATCGGGTCGCTTTTCGAGTGAGGTGGCCGCTGCGTCAGCGGTATGAGAAATCGGGGTCACAGTCACGAATCGCCTTGATGGAATGGAGTCACACCATTATATATGGTTGGCATATATGGTTGGCCCTATTGCCTGAAATGCCCGGTGCGGTTGCTATACTTTGAATCTTTGAGATCGCTCATGCGGCTGAAGCCTGTTGGAGAGCTTTGGAGACTGCCGACAGCATTCGCGCTGCTCAGCGCGCTGGTGGCTTACGGCTATTCGTTTGGTCGCCCTAATCTCTATAACCAAATTCCGGTGGTAGCGGCGCTGCTAGACCCAAACCTCTACAGCCAGGATTTCTACATTCAAGAGATGGCGGAGTTTACGCCGCGATTTTACTACTATCACCTGATGGTAGGGCTGGTACGGCTAGGCTTTAGCCTGCCAGTCGCCTGTTTTGGGCTGTTTGTGCTAGCGTTTGGCTCAACGGTGTTGGGGCTGTGGGCGGTGGGACGACAGCTTGGCCGCTCTCCCTTTGCAGGGCTCGGGCTAGCTTTTCTCGGGCTCTCGGTGACGACTGGCACGCTAGGCAGAACCGATATTTTTCGCCTGGAGCCAATTGCTGCTGTCTATGCCATGGGCGTGGCCATTTGGGGCATTTACTACTGCAGTCGGCGCCAGTGGCAGCTGGGCTATCTGCTGTTTGGGTTAGCCTGCCTGCTGCAGTTTTTGGTGGGCGTCCTGCCGGCCGGACTGTGGGGTCTGAGCCTGCTCTATGAGACAGCGCGATCGCGCCAGTGGCGACGCCCAATTTTGCCGCTCCTCATCCTAGGATTGCTAATCTCGCTGGTCTACATACCGATGGCGCTAGCGGGCAACACCAGTAGCGCTGATATCAGCAGCGCGGCCTTTGTGCATCTCTATGGCGAGGTGAGGCATCCGCATCACATTATCCTCTCAACGTTTCCGGCGGCAGAATGGACCTCATTTTTGAGCCTGCTGGGGGCGGGCGCGCTTTGCCTGCAGCTATCGCAGCGGCTGAGTCGAGCCCAAAAGCGCGATCTAGGGCTGGTGATGGCAGGCACCGGCGGGGCGCTGCTACTGGGCTACCTGCTGGTCGAAATCTATCCGGTGGCGCTGGTGGCCAAGCTGCAGCTGGCCAGGACTACGCCGTTTGCGCTGATTGCGGCGCTGGCCGCTGTCGCGGTGCTGGCCAGCGAATATCGCGATCGCGACAACCATGCAGTCAGCCTGCTGCTGCTGGCGCTGCCGCTGGTTGACAAGATTGGCCCAGGACTGCTGCTAGGACTAGCGCTGCTGCTCTGGCTGGCCAGACGCTACCCGCCGCTGAGCCAAATAGAGCGGCTAACGCTAACCCGCCCGCGCTCGATTGCGATCGCGTACGCGCTGTTTCTGCTGGTGCTCCTCGTCTGCTGGGCCTATCTGCCAGTTTTTTTCGGCAGCCTAGCCGGGCGGCTGCTCGCACCGCCGCTGTCGGCCCGCACCCGCCGCTGGCTCGCGGCCGGTATCGCTGTTCTGGTGCTCTTTCTGGGGCTGCAGCTAGCCGGTGTGGTTGTTCATAAGCCGCTGACGCCGCTGCATCGACCGCTCAAGCTCTATCCGCGCGCAGACGACGATCTCAAACAGCTAGCCGCTGCCTTCGCACAGCTGAGTCCAGAAGCGGCGCTGGTGCTAGTGCCGCCCTCTGACGATGTGTTTCGCTTCTATGCCCAGCGCTCGGTGGTGGTAACGTTCAAGAGCTTCCCCTTTACCGACCAGGGCATTTTGACCTGGCAGCAGCGACTCGCCGATATTCTCGGGCCGGTGGCGGCTCAGATGGTAGACCCGGCCTATGCCGATTGGCGCTATAGCCAGCGCAGCGGTGAAGACCTAGCCGCGATTGCGCAGCGCTACGGCGCTGGCTATTTGCTCACTCAGGCTGCCTGGCATCCTGACATCGCTGGTCGTCCGGTCGCCGCTGTCGGAGACTGGGTGATCTGGCAGCTTACACCGTCAGACTAAGTTCATTAGCCCTGCTCTGTAGACTCTGTCACATCAACTGGGCATGCTGGGTGCAGCCTGGTAAATCGCATGCGTTACTTTGCCAATCACTTCAGGGGCGTTCATCTGCCGCAAGCGTCATTTACACACTCACCCTGATTGAACGGCATGAATAGTTTACTCAAGTCGCCTACGCTGCTGGCGACACAGTGCACCTGTGACCAGCTAACTTACACAGCTGACGGCATTGCGATCGCACCCAGCCTAATCTACAGTCACGGCATGCTCGCTAATGCTTTCTTCTTTGGGCATCCGGTCTGGGCCAAAAAAGATTTTTATCGAGAAAGTCACAACCCGTTTTGGAAAAGCCGCTGGCAGGCAGTGATTCCCAGCTGGGATAGCCAGGTGGTGGTCGACATCGGCTGCGGCTTTGGGCATGTCTATACCACGCTGGGCGGCCGCCCGGCTGCCATCATCGGCGTCGACATTAGCCTCGATGCTCTGAGAAGGGCACAGCAGCTGGGATATATGCCACTGCTGGCCGATGCGCAAGCGCTGCCGCTCAAATCTAGCTTTGCCGACATCGTAGTGCTTAATGCAGCGCTGCACCACTGCGACGATATGGCCGCCACTCTCAAAGAAGCAGCTCGATTGCTCAAACCGGGTGGGCTCTTGGTCAGCGATCTCGACCCGCAGCGCTCTGCTTGGCAGTTCAAAGGTCTAGGGCGGCTGGTTGACAAAGCCCGTCGCCGCCTGCCGCTGTACTGGCTGATGCGATTTTCGCGCTACCGCTCTCGCACTGAGATTGACGTTCGGCTAGCCACCGAAATTCACAATGCCAAACCCGGCGATGGCATCACGCCGCAGCTTTACCACGATGTGCTAGCACCGCTTGGCTTTGAGGTCTCGGTCTATCCTCACAATCACAGCGTGGGCCAGGCCGTCTTTGCGGGCGAGCTCGGGCAGCTGCCCTGGCCCTATCGGCTGGCGCAGCGGCTCTCGGGCATTCGACCTGGCCAAGCGGCAGCACAGTCGATCATGTGCGTCGCGCGGCGGGTGTGACCTTAGAACGCTAGGCGCTCAGGATAGCTTGTGGCTCACTGTTCTTAGGGCTGCCCAAAACCCAACCAGGAAACAGCCCTCTGACAAGAGCTTCAAAAGTTCTTCTAGCACCGCCAGGTTGAAACTAAACGTCGCTATCTGCGACGGTGGCAGTACCGCCGAGAGCACATCGGGCCGATTGGTTAGCGTATCTATCAGAATGCTGCCAAACAGTAGGCTAAACCCGCTGATTAAAAACGGCAGTGCCGTCCGGTACCGTCCGATCTCTCGGCGATAGACATACAGCAGCCCCAGTCCCGAAGCAGCATATAGCATCACCAGCAGGTCATCTAGCCGGTCGGTTAGCCCCGTTTCTGAAATCCCAAACAGCTCATGCAGCGACTGATCGAGCGACTCGTGAATCTCCGTTAGCTCGTCAACGGCTAAAAAGCAAAACCCGAGCGCGATCGCGGCCCAAACCACAAACGCGGCCCGCCAGTTAAACCAGCGAGTGGCAGCTGGCTGCATCCGATAGCGGAGCCGCGATAGCCGAGCCGAAACCGCCGCGATTGCCAGCAGCTGTAAAGCCGAAACCCAGGTGATCAGGCCCCCTTCTTGGAAATGCTGTAGCCGCTCTTGCTGAGTGACGCCATCCGCGCTCGCTGCCGCCACCAAAATGCCGTTGAACAGCAGCATACAAACAAATAGCAATCTAACGGACATAGCGTCTGGGCGAAGGGCTGATGATAAATCATCGGAGGACTATAACCATATAACGTGATATAGGATACAATTATTAAGTAATTTAAACGACGCTGCCGATGGGCACCGCGTTAGCTGAGTCAATCGAGCGAACAATTTACGCTGTTGGTTTCACCACATTTTCAGGATTGGTCGCTAGGGTAGATTTGGCGAAATTCAGAAAACTTAATCCCTATGGCCATTCGTCCCCTGAATAAAGCAGAAGTCAATACGCTTCTAGTCAAGCTGTCGCTATCCGGATTCATCGCCGAGCGTGACTTCAAAGTAGATGAGCAAGGTCGGCTCTGGGCGCGACCTGAGGTGTTCAACTGTCTTCGACGCATTCCGGCTTTTCCAGAAGTAGAGGGAGAGTCTGCCATTGAGCCATTCTTCAGACGGGCTCCGCTGGCTTAGGCCAGCCAGCAGAAATATTGAAATAGTCTTCAGATAGACGGCAGCCAATCGCGATCGCGGATGCCGCTAATGTCTATCTTTCGATTTACAAACACCTTGCCTCTGACTGAGCGACTCGCGCTAGGCTGAGCATAATTCACGCCCTAGCATGAGGCACCTGTTCAGCTTCAGCAGCAGCCTGAGGGGCTCTGGTGTACATGAAAATTCTGCTGATTGAAGATGACGACGTTTTTATTGAAACGCTGATTCCGGCTTTGACGGCTGAGCACTATGCCGTAGATGTGGCTACAGATGGCCAAACGGGTTGGGAACTTGCCACGGCAGCGATCTATGATTTGATTGTGCTAGACGTGATGCTGCCGAAGCGAGACGGCATCAGCCTCTGTCGGCAGCTGCGATCGCAGGGCAACCAGACGCCAATTTTACTGCTCACGGCGCAAGATACGAGCAGCAGTAAGGTCGTTGGACTAGACGCAGGGGCCGATGACTATGTGACGAAACCGGTCGATCTGCAAGAGCTGCTAGCCCGAATTCGCGCCTTACAGCGCCGCGACAGCGCCACCCTGCTGCCAGTCCTCACCTGGGAGAATCTGCAGCTTGACCCCAGCACGCGCGAAGTTACCTACGCTGGCAAGCCTATCTTTTTGCGGCCCAAAGAATACGATCTGCTAGAGCTGTTTCTGCGCAACCCGCACCGCGTTTTTAGCCGAGGGGCCATTTTAGATCATCTCTGGTCGCTGAGCGAACTGCCGGGGGAAGAAACTGTCACAGCGCACATTAAGGGGCTGCGGCAGCATCTCAAAGCAGCGGGCCTGCCGCAAGATCCGATTGAGACCGTCTATGGTATTGGCTATCGCCTAAAGCTAGAAGCCCCCCCCTCGCAGTCACAGGCCAATGCGATCGCGGCGGCCACCTGGAAACGGACGCAGCCGCGCATCGAGCAGCGCCTCGCGACGCTAGAGCGAGCAGCGCTGGCCGACCCGCTAACCGACTCGCTGCGTCAGGAGGCCACGATCGCGGCACACAAGCTGGTGGGAAGCCTAGGCATGTTCAACATCGATGCCGGCTCTCAGCTAGCCCAGCAGATTGAACAGTGCCTGCAGTCTCCGCTGCCGCAGGAGCTCACACCGCTGGTCGCGACCCTACAGCAGACCGTCCAGCAGGCGATTCAAGCTGCGCCGCCGCAGCTCTTTGCATCACCCGCTACCACACCGCAGCCGGTTAACCCAGAAACTGCCGCGCTTGAGCGCTTTAGTGCCCATCTAAAGCATCTGCATCGGATTAATACCACCGACTACGACAGCTTTGAAGCGCTCTTTGCCGACTGTCTGGCGACCGGCTGTGAAATCTTTGAGCTAGAAACCGGCATCATCAGCCAGATCAGCAATCAGACCTATCTGATTCGGTCGGTGCAGTCAACGTTGGAAGCGCTTGCGCCGGGGCTGACCTTTGCAGTCGAAAACACCTACTGTGCCGCTGTCATGGCGCAGCAGCAGACGGTGACCTACGCTCACGTCGGCAGCATAGACGCGCTGCGATCGCACCCGGTCTATCAGTCGCTGCAGCTTGAGAGCTACATCGGCACGCCGATTTTTGTCAAAGGTCAGATCTTCGGCACGCTCAACTTTTCTTCTACCCGGGTACGACAGCAGCCCTTTGAGCTGCATGAATATGAGCTGATTGAGCTGATGGCTCAAAGTATCGGCCGATTTATTGCCGCCGATCTGACCGAGCGATCGCGCCAAGAAGCCGAAGCCAAGCTGCGAGAGAGTGAAACCCGATTTCGCACCATGGCCAACAGCGCGCCGGTGCTGCTGCGGATGACCAACGCCAGCCGGCAGGACACCTTTTTTAATCAGACCTGGCTCAGCTTTACTGGCAGAACCCTCGCGCAGGAGCGCCACGGCGGCTGGCTGAGCGGCGTTCATCCAGATGACTTGGCCCCGTATCAGGCTGCAACCGCGCTGGCCCTTGAAACCCACCAGCCGCTGGAGGTCGAATATCGGCTGCGTCGCGCCGACGGTCAGTATCGCTGGATTTTAGAACGCAGCAAGCCGCGTCGGCTCGCGGATGGTCGCTTTGTCGGCTATATCGCTACCTGTATCGATATCAGCCACCGGCACGAGGTCGAAACGCTCAAGGACGAGTTTATCTCAGTGGTTAACCATGAGCTGCGAACGCCGCTCACCTCAATCTTAGGGGCGCTCGATCTGCTAGCCAGCGGCACGCTCAGCGCTCAGCCGGAAAAGAGCCAGCAGATGCTTCAGATTGCCGCTAAGAACGCCGATCGGCTGGTGCGACTGATCAACGACATGCTCGACATTGAGCGCATCGAATCTGGTAAAATCACGCTCACAAAGCAGGTTTGCGACAGCGCCGAGCTGATGAACGCTGCTGCCGAGAGTATGCAAAGCCTCGCTCAGGCCGCTGATGTGACGCTGGCAGTCACGCCGCTAGCAGCGCGCATCTGGGCCGACCCCGATCGCATTCTCCAAGTCTTTACTAACCTGCTAAGCAATGCCATTAAGTTTTCGCCAGCTGGTTCGACCATATGGCTAGCAGCCCATTTAGAGACCGTCTCTGAGACCGATCCTGCATCGCAGCGCATTACCTTTAGCGTGCGCGATCGCGGCAGGGGCATCCCAGCCGACAAGCTCAAGTCTATCTTTGGCCGCTTTCAGCAGGTCGATGCGTCCGACTCGCGCAAGCGGGGCGGCACCGGGCTGGGGCTAGCCGTCTGTCGCAGCATCGTTCAGCACCATGGCGGTAAGATTTGGGTCGAGAGCCAGCTAACGCAGGGCAGCACCTTCTTTTTTACGCTGCCGGTTTTACCAGCTGAGAGCTCAGCCGCCAGCATAGATGCTGCCCACCCGCTGGTGCTGCTCTGCGACGATGACCCGTCGGTGCGCACAGTCGTCACGGCGATGCTAGAGCGTCAGCAGTATCGCGTGATTGCGGCCGCCTCTGGGCAGTCTGCGATCGCTCAGGCAGTGGCTCAGCCCCCTGATGTCATCTTGCTCAACCTGATGATGCCCGGCATGTACGGCTGTCAGACGCTCGCGGCGCTGAAAGCTCAGCCGCAAACGCGCGATATTCCAGTGATTATTCTCAGCGGCCTGCGGCCCGAAGACAGTCAGATTTCTGCCGATGACGTCAGTGACTGGATTATTAAGCCCCCCAGCGATGCAGCCTTAGTGCGGTCTTTGCAGCGTACGCTGGCTCCGCAAAAGCGGGCCTGCGTGCTGGTGATTGAAGATGACACTGATCTGGCCCAAATTTTAACGGCCATGTTTGAGCGTCACGGCATTGCTACCTATGCCGCCCAAACGGCTCAGGCTGGCATTCAGCTGAGTCAGCAGGTTTGCCCCGATCTGCTGGTGCTCGATCTCTGCCTGCCTGAAGGGGATGGCTTCATTGTCGTTGACTGGCTGCGGCAGCACGATCGGCTGCATCAGGTACCGCTGGTGGTCTACACAGCCAAAGACTTAAGCGAGATCGAGCGCGAGCAGCTGCGGCTAGGCCAGACGCTATTTTTGACAAAGGGTCGAATTTCGCCAGAGGCCTTTGAGCAGCAAATCATCAGTCTGATTCATCGCGTTACTGGCGAGCCAGCAATCTCGCCATAGCAATCTCGCAGCGGAGAGACCAGAAGCCTGTGAAGCATATTTTAGTCATTGACGATGAAGACGACATTCGCGAGGTGGCGCAGGTGGCGCTAGAGGCAGTAGGCGGATGGCAGGTCTCGAGCGCTGCCTCTGGCCCAGACGGCTTGCAAACTGCCAGGGCCCAGCAGCCAGACGCAATTTTACTCGATGTGATGATGCCCGATATGGACGGCATCAGCGTCTTTAAACAGCTGCAGGCAGACAGCCAAACGCAGTCAATTCCAGTTCTCTTTATGACTGCTAAGACGCAGGTGAGCGACCGCCAGCGATTTCTACAGCTCGGGGTGACTGCGATTATTACTAAGCCTTTCAAGGCCATGCAGCTAGCCGATCAGGTTGCAGCAGCGCTCGGTTGGGACGAGTAAAACACCGCCGATCTGATGGCAATTGCAAAGGCGATTTTGCGATTTCAGAACTTTTTCACTTTTACGCTCTATTGTTTCAAGGTAGGGAAGATCTGCTTTGCTAGCGCTCAGGCTACCCTCAGAGACAGCTGCTACTGATTGCAGCACTGGCTGAGCAAGCCTGTCACTGCTTATCCGTCGCCTTAGCAAAGCAGCAAGTGATTAAGAGGGTTCGACTATGTTAGATTATCAAGACTTTCACGGCCTGTCGCGACTGTGCGATCGCGGTCGCGTCGCAGTTTTTATCGATGGAGGAAATTTGTTCTACGCCGCACTGCAGCTCGGCATTGAGATTGACTACACGAAGCTGCTCTCTTGCCTGGTTGGAGACAGTGCGCTGCTGCGCGCGTTTTTCTACACAGGCGTTGATCCAAACAACGAAAAGCAGCAGGGTTTTCTGCTGTGGATGCGCCGCAACGGCTATCGAGTGATCTCCAAGCCCCTTTCAGAAATGCCAGATGGCGCTAAAAAGGCGAATTTAGATGTTGAAATCGCCGTTGATATGCTGTCTTTGGCCCAGTCCTATGACACGGCTGTGCTGCTCAGCGGAGATGGCAACCTCACCTACGCGGTTGATAAAGTTAGCAATCTTGGCATCCGCATAGAAGTGGTTAGTCTACGCTCAATGACCAGCGATAGCTTAATTAACCTAGCAGACACCTATACCGATCTTGAAGACCTTCAAGACAGCATTCAAAAGCTGACCGAGCTGCGCTATGTCCGCCGCCCGCTGACGCCTAACCTGAGCTGAGCTGCGCTTTGGGCAGCGTCTTTAATGCTGCGACGGTTTGAATGGACTGACCGCTCGCCAACCGGTAGGTGCGTACAAACACCTCTGGCTGAATGCCCCTCAGCTTGCCCTGCTGCTCAATAATCACGCCGCCATGAGCAAACACCTGCGCGGTTTCAGCCGGGCCTTCAAATATAAATTGTTCAGGAATGTAAATAGCCTGGTACAGATCTTCTCGCTTTCGTTTCATAAAGCCATAGGCTTTTTCGACTGAGGTCGGTGCCTCACTAGCCGCCGGTACCAGCTTTTCTTGCACATAGGTGCGGGTTGAATTGTAGACATCGTGCAGCCCCAGCACGGTGCTAGCGTAGTGCAAAATCTCTTTGAGGTCTGCAGCAGTGAGGTAGCCTATGTCCTGACTGCGCTGGCGAATCGCCTCGTCTAGCTGAACCGCCTGCGGCGGCGCTACCTCATTCACAATAATCACGCCGCTACCATCGCCAGGAACGGCCTGCCAAGCCTGGTCCTGCTGATTAAAGAAAACGAGGCCGCGTTCGCCGACCGGCCGGCCTTTATAGTCCACAATCGGCTGACCTGCCTGCGGATGCTCTGCTGGATAGACCAGCGGCTCTGCCTGTTCGCCCAGCTTTGGCACTGGGATAATAAACTTATGCGCCTCTGAAATGACCGCTGTGCTATTGCTCGGCTCAAAGCTCAGGTCAGCGGGTGTAATTTTGAGCATATCGCGGTTAGGAGAAGACATCGTTACGCAGCGCTCGGCAGAAGATGGTTTCACTATAGACCGTTCGGGCTGATTTGCTCAGCTGCTAGAGACAGCTTTCTCTTCTGTGGCAAAGTCAAGAAAGGCGCGGGTCACATCGCTGGTAAATAGCGGCTCGTTGTAGGTCGAAGCCACATAGGCCTTGGCTGTGAGCTGAATGGCCTCTGGCGTCTGCTTGAGGTAAATCTGCATCGGCCTTGAGGGCTCAAAGTAGACCGAGGCCTGAATCGCATTCCAGATCACATCTTCTGCTGCCTGCCGCTGCTGAGGCGTGACAGACGGCGGTAGATAAAATTGCATCACACAGAGCGACGCGCGCGCGCCCGCATTGGCCGAAGTCAGCACCTCGGTCCAGAGCGTGTGAGTCGGCAGACTCACCCGTCGGTCGTCGGACGTTTGCAGCACGATAAAGAAGGTATCGAACCGTATGACTTTGCCGCTAACACCTTTGAGCGTGACCCGGTCGCCCACCTGAAAGGGCGGCTTAAACGCGGCCAGGGTCTTAAACGCCAGTCCGCCTAAAAAGGCTTTGGTGACGTCGGTAGCGCTGACCAAAACCCAGAACAGCAGCGTCACAAAGACAATCGCCAGCCCATTCTGCTCAGCTGTGGCGTTGCCTTCACAGCCATTGGCATTGGCAATCAGAGCAAACGGCGTTACCACAACCGTCAGCAGCAGCACGGCGCTCTCGGTCAGGGACTCGGCTCTGCGGTCGGCTAGGCGCTCGGCATGGTCGAGCAAAATATCGCTGGGCAGCCCCTGCAGGCGTCGCCTGCGGGCGATGCGCCTGCGCTTGTACTGGCGCCAGGCTGCATAGCCAATCTGACCGCCTACCACAATCAGCAAATAGGCCAGCACGTAGCCATTGAGAAAGACATCAGCCGGATTATCCATAAGCGTTACTCATGAGGGGCAGATTGCTGAGTAAGTCAAGGCCAGTGGTCTCTCTGAGTGCAAAGATGACTAGGGGAATGGCAGGCTTTGCGATCGCAAACACTGTTTGCCGAGAACGCTCAAACCGAGTCACCACGCCAATAGCCTCAAAGACAGCCAGCGTCCGCTGGCCCAGCGTGTAGTTAAGCCCAAGCTCGGTCGAAATGTCGGTCAGGGTTGACGGGCCGCTCACCAGCAAGACAGCCAGCGCCCGCAGCTCGTCGCGCACCGAAGCCCGAGCGATAATCTGCCGCATTGCCAGGTACTGCCGGGGACTGAAGTATTTAACCGGCTTAATGGGTCGCTGACCCAAGCGCTCAAAGTTTTCTAACGCTTGAATGGCCTTGTTATAGTCTGCCAGCAGCAGCTTAAAGGCCGGAACTCTAGACGTCTCTAGCGGCAGCAGCAGGTCAAAATTTTTAGCACCGGCTAGAAACAGATAGACAAACACATCAATCTCACAGATGAGCGGCTGGGGACAGCCTGGCGGGGCAGGCAGATTGACCAGCGCGCTGACAAATCGGCGAATCGGTTTGAAGCCAGCCGGGCTTTTGCGAAATAGGCAGTCCAGCGCAGAAATATAGGTATCTGCCTGGGTACGCTTCAGCTGTTTGACCAGCGCCTCAGCATAGTCTGCCTGCTCTAGCGCCGTCTGATGCAAATGTAGGGCTGAAAACTGAGTCACAGCTCTATTTTCCCAGCCAATCGTGAGTCTTGCGGCAAGCTGCATCGCTAAGTATGGATCGCTAATAAGGTTCGATGGGTTGATAATTGCGCTATTCTTTGACCGCTTCTATCTCTTCTGTGAGCAAACTTTCCAATCGCGTTTCTAACTCGTTTTTAAAGGTATCGTGATTGAACGTGCCATCTTGAAGTCGCTCAACTTCTAAGATACGCAGGGTGGCAAAATCAAAGGGAATGGGCGGCGGCGGCTTCTCTCGAACCGGAATCCAAGCCGCCGGTACCGCTGACGCATCGTTCATCAGCGCGTGGAACATGCCAGCTTCAAACAGGACGTTGGCATTGTCCA
>JAAHIA010000280.1 GCA_010671975.1 Leptolyngbya sp. SIO4C1
TCTTGCGCAGCTTTCCGGTCTATGGTCGAGTGGCTTGGGGTGCCAGAACGCTGCGGGGGGCCGATCAGCTTGGCGATGAGTATAAGTACTTGCCTGTGCGTCGCACGGCGCTCTTTCTTGAAGAGAGTCTCTATCGAGGACTGCAGTGGGTGGTGTTTGAACCGAACGATGAACCGCTGTGGGCTCAGATTCGCCTGAACGTAGGCGTTTTTATGAATGACCTCTTCCGGCAGGGCGCTTTTCAGGGCAAGTCGCCGCGCGAGGCCTATCTGGTGAAGTGCGATGGGGAAACGACCACCCAGAGCGATATTAACCGAGGCATCGTCAACATTATTGTTGCATTTGCGCCACTGAAGCCGGCTGAGTTTGTCATCCTGAAGATACAACAGCTGGCGGGTCAGCTAGAAACCTAGGGTAGCCGCCTTGGCCTGACTTTTATCAAATCACTTAGCTTTAGCCGAAGGAGAGTAGTATGCCTGCCCCTGAATTTCCCGTCAATACGCATCGGTACGATCCCTACAAGACATTCAAATTTCGCGTTAAGTGGGACAATCGGTACGTTGCGGGCATTAGTAAAGTGGGTGCCCTAAAGCGCTCGACCGAGCCAGTTGACCATCGCACCGGCGGTGAACCCAACATTGTGCGCAAGTCGCCCGGTCAAACCAAGTATGAGCCGATCATGCTGGAGCGCGGCGTCACCCATGACAAAGATTTTGAGCAGTGGGCCAATAAGGTCTGGAACTATGGATCTGGTCTGGGCACAGAAGTCTCACTCCAGGATTTCCGTAAGGACATCATTATTGAGATGATGAACGAAGCTGGTCAGATTGCGATCGCGTACAAAGTTTTCCGCTGCTGGGTCTCAGAATTCACGGCGCTGCCGGAGCTAGATGCTAGCGCCAATGCGATCGCCATCCAAAGCATCCAGCTGCAAAACGAAGGATGGGAGCGCGATTATGAAGTGCCTGAGCCCAGCGAACCGAGCTTCATTGAGCCCGAGTAACCGATGCGTCCTCTGTCTGCTCATACGCTGCTGCGGGCTTGGGAGATCGGGCGGCGTCAGCATCCGATCGATCGGGCGTTGACGCTGCTGTCGCTGACCTGCCCGGAGAAGTCTGCAGCGGAACTGGTTTCACTCAGCGTTGGTCAGCGAGATGCGCAGCTGCTCACCCTGCGAGAGCTTACCTTTGGCTCTGTGCTGAACGGCATGGCAGACTGTCCACACTGTCGCGAGCAGCTAGAATTTTCTCTCAGCGTCAGCGATATTTGCTTTGGGGTGCCCGAGCCGCTGCCGCCGCAGTATCAGCTAGAAACAGAGGGGCTGATGCTGCAGTTTCGTCTGCCCAATAGTCAGGATTTGGCTGCGATCGCAGCCTGCCCAGATCTAGAAGCCGCCAACGCGCAGCTGATTCAGCGCTGCTTACTACAGGCGAGCAGCACCGAGGGCGAGGCGATTTCTTACCAGGACTTGCCCACCCCTGCGCTAGCGCAGCTCACCGAAAAGATGGCCGAGTGCGATCCGCAGGCCGATGTCTTTTTGCCCCTCACCTGTGTCGCCTGCGGTCATAGCTGGCAGGGCATTTTTGACATCGTGACTTTTTTCTGGACCGAGCTGAATGCCCAGGCCCACCGGCTGCTGCAGGAAGTGCACCTGCTGGCTCGCTTTTACGGCTGGCGAGAGGCTGACATTCTCTCAATGAGCGCCGCTCGGCGACAGCTTTATTTAGACATGGTGATCTGATGGCAGACTTTCTCACCCGGCTGACCGGGCGCACCCTAGGCTTAGTCCCTACCATTCGTCCCCGAGTGCCTGAAACCTTTGCACCGGGTTCGCCAATGATGACAGACTATGCGCTGTATCAGGTTCCTGAGTCTGAGGCAGCCCCCCCGGCGGCGACAGATGGTGTTTTCGCTGGCGAGGAGACGGCAGCCGCATCTTTAGACCTAGAGGAGAGCCCGGCTGTCGCGGCAAAACCACGCGGCGATCCTGCCCGTCGGACAGCTAAATCTGCGATGCGCTCGGAGGGCTCGCTACCAAATTCATCTGAGCGTGATGCGGCATTACCCGCTGCGCCCGTAAGCCCCGCCCAGACCAGCGCTGCTGAAGTCCCCGCTGCGTCCGCCAGCTCTGCCCAGACTAGCGCTGCTGGCCCCCTGCCGCTGATACAAACGGCTCCTGAGCCGCTATCACCATCGCCACCTGCATGGGGGCGGCCCAACCAGCCTGCTTTCGGTCCGGCTCTACCGGCATCGCCTACAATAGCGTCGGCCATGCCACCCTCACCTGTGTCGGCTGATTTCTCTGGCGCCTCTCAGACTGCCATTGCTCAGGGATTACCAGTGTTTGATCAGGCCGCTGCGGCTGATAGCCACATTGCTCATCCGTCTTTCCTTTCTTTACCCTTTCCCCAGCAAAAACTGCCTGATGGCGCGATCGCACTGCCAGCTCTCCAGTTCCCGTTAAGGTTAGCCAGCGCCGATACTGCCCAGCAGATCTCCACTCAGCCAGCTGAGATTTCGACAGCCGCCGATATCGTCATCGACCGTCACTCTCTATCGCCCGTTCGCCGAGAGCTGCCTGCGGCCTTTCAGCTGTCAGATATAGCCCTGACGCCCCCTCTACACGGCCAGACAGAGGCTGAGCTGCCGCTGTCATTACCGCTGGTATCCTCAAATTCGCCTGCTTCAGACCTGCCACAGCGCTTGGTTCCCTTCAGCCAGTCTGCGCCAGAACAGGCCACACCGCTCGCGAATTTAACCCGCGTGAGTCAGCCGCTGCCTTTATCGACCAATCCTTCAATCGCTCAACCGTTTTCTGCTCAGCGGCAGCATACTTCCATTTCGACTTTCCCAGAGCTTCCCGCAGCTGTTCCAGCATTGGCTCATCGAGAACCGCTATCGGCTGCTCAGCCAGCTCAGCTGCCCGAGTTACCCACGGTATTTCCGTCAGCGGCTACATTGATTCGCCTCCCCTTACTGCCGGTCTCAACCTTCTCATCAGGAGCGGTAGCCCAGCAGTTTGCTGAAGCATCGGTTCAGGAAGCGTCTGCTCATTCGGTAATTGCTCGCTTCGATCTGCCCGCCGCTCAGCCAGCTGCGGTTGCCAACCGTAGCGCGCAGCTGTCCCTCCCTGCAGAAACGCTGACGGCAACCTCGCTTGAGCAGCCGCTAGTGCCGTCCTCTGTGGTGCTGCCGCCGCCGCCGGTTTCTTTGGGATGGGCCGAGACATTGCCCTTAGCTAGACCGCTAGCTGCATCTGACGCACAGCGCCAGCGGGAGACAGCCCCTGCTGTGGAGATTAAAATTGGCCGCATCATCGTCAAGGGAAAACCGCCTGCATCCCCTAAACCCAAAGCCCCCCGCCAGCAGCGACCGCAGCTCTCACTCAGTGACTATCTGACGCAGCGCAATGGAGGATAGCCATGAGTAGCCCGCTGGCCTTTGCCACCGTCACCGCCACGCTAAAGAAATTTTTACAAGAGGCCGCCCAGGCGATGGTGAGCGGTGCCCAAGTGATTACGGGTCGGCCTCGAGTCGAGGGCAGCGATAATGGCGCATCCACCAGTCCTACGATCTATCTATACCTTTATCAAGTTGTTCCCAACGTCGCCTTTCGGACTGCTGACCTACCGACTCGACGATCTGACGGCAGCGTCATTCAAAAGCCTCAGTCAGCCTGGGATTTACACTACCTGCTGAGCTTTCACGGCAATGAGACAGCGCTAGAAGCCCAGCGGATGCTAGGGAATATTGTTTCGGTACTTCACGCTCAGCCTTTGCTCACCCAGGCTCAGATCCGACGCACTATCAGCGACAGCGAGACGCCTTTTCTCGCTACTTCCGATTTAGCAGAACAGTTTGAAGCGATTAAATTCACGCCTTTGATCTTAAATCTGGAAGAACTTTCTAAAGTGTGGTCAGTCTTCTTCCAGATTCCCTATACCTTATCGGTGGCCTACCAGGCTTCGGTTGTACTGATTGAGAGCCCTGACATTCCTCGCACGCCGCTGCCTGTGCGAGAACGTAAGCTCTATCTGGTGGGTTTCCGGCAACCGGTCATCGAACGAATTCGCTCTCAGGCGGCAGCCGGACAGCCGTTTATGGCTAACCAGCCTATCTTGACCGGGCATACCCTGATGATTGAAGGGCAGCAGCTGCGCGGCAGCGAACAAACTCAGGTTCGCATGGGTGAAGAAAACGTATCGCTTGAGGCTGGCAACGTCAGCGATAGCGAGATTCGGTTAACCATTCCAGCGACGGTGAAGGCAGGCGTGCAGGGGCTGCAGGTAATGCATGTGCTGCGTATCAGTACCCCCGAGCGAGACTATCGGTTTGTGGAGTCTAACATCACTGCGTTTGTACTGCGCCCGACGATCGGCAGCATTACGTTTCAGCCCAATCCAACCGCGATCGCGCTCAATGTCACGCCTGCAATTGGCCCCAAGCAGCGCGTGGTGCTGCTGCTCAATCAGATACCGGCTGACCCGCCAGCAGAGACCATCGCAGCCTACACCTTCACACTTCCCCCTCGCTCAGAAGATGACCCTGATCTCACCTCGGTTTCTATTCCAATTGATCGCGTCAGAGCCGGCGACTATTTAGTTCGGCTGCAGGTCGATGGCGCTGAGAGTTTGCTGACGGTCGGGGCCAACAGCCTATATGATGGCCCAACGGTGACAGTGCCATGACGGCGGCTTCCTTAGAAAACTGGCTGGCAGCGAACCAGCAGTATTTGACCCATGCCCTAGCCGAGGTGAGAGCATTGCTAGAGCAGCGAACGGCTGCCAGCAGCGCAGCTGAGCCGGCCCAGACGACCTCGGCCCCCGCAATCACCTCTGTGCCGCCCGCGATAGAAACCCTGTGTCAGCTCTTTGGCCTCACCCCCTTTGAGCGGCAGATTGTCCTACTCTGTGCTGGGGTCGAGTTAGACGCTCGCTTTGCCAGCCTATGTGCGACGCTGCACGGCGATCCTCGCCAGCCCTATGCCACCTTTAGCCTGGCCCTAGAGGTTTTGCCAGAGGCTCACTGGACTGCACTCTACCCAGACAGCTCTCTGCGTCGCTGGCGGCTAGTCGAAGTTGGCAGCAGTGAAGGGCTGACCCGCAGTCCGCTGCGGATTGACGAGCGGGTTTTGCACTACCTCACGGGCGGCGACCATTTGGACGAGCGACTAGCGGCCCTGATGACATCGGTCGCTGCGGCTGAGCCCCTGGTGCCTTCCCATCAAGCACTGGCAGAGCGATTGGTCGCCATCTGGGCTCAAACCGCTGTTGGGCAAACGCTGCCGGTCGTGCAGCTTTGTGGGGCCGATAGCAGCAGTCAGCGTGCGATCGCAGCCCGAGCCTGCGCCATTCTAGGCTTAAATATTCATGCCCTTTCCACCCAGGTCTTGCCCACCGACCCGCGCGAGCTAGAAGCCCTCATGCGCCTGTGGGAACGCGAAGCCGCCCTGAGCCAGAGCGCCCTACTGCTCGACTGCCAAGGCACCGCCGACGCCGCCCGCAGTCAGGCCATCAGCCACCTTGTCGAAACGCTCAATAGCGGCCTCATCCTCATCAGCCAAGAGCGCCGCCGTCCCGACATCCGCCCCCTCATCACGCAGGATGTTCGACCGCCTACCCTGCACGAGCAGCAATCCCTCTGGCAGAGCGCCCTAGCCCCGGTAGGCATCGAGCTCAATGGAGCCGTGACGCCCCTAGTGTCGCAATTTAACCTGAATGCACCAAAAATTCGGTCAGTGTGCATAGAAGCCTTAGGGCACTTAGGCAGAGAGAAAGAAGTAGAGGAAAGGGAAAAGGGAAAGGGGGAAAGGGAAAAGGAAAGTCCCCTTCACCCTTCACCCTTCACCCTTCACCCTTCACCCTTTGAACTTCAAACCCTCCTCTGGGATATTTGCCGGGTACAGACCCGTCCGCACCTAGAGGATTTGGCTCAGCGAATTGAGCCCAAAGCCACCCTAGACGATCTGGTTTTGCCAGAGCTACAAAAGCAGCTGCTGCGCGAGATTGCGGTACATGTGCGACAAAAGCTGACGGTGTATGAAGATTGGGGCTTTGCTTCAAAGAGTGCACGGGGGTTAGGGATTAGCGCCCTATTTGCCGGACTGAGCGGTACGGGTAAGACGATGGCAGCAGAGGTGCTGGCCCAAACGCTGCGATTGGATCTATATCGGATTGATCTGTCTTCGGTCGTCAGTAAATATATCGGCGAGACAGAAAAGAACCTGCGGCGGGTGTTTGACGCCGCAGAGCAGGGCGGTGCCATTCTGCTGTTTGATGAGGCAGACGCCCTGTTTGGCAAGCGCAGCGATGTGAAAGACAGCCACGACCGCTATGCCAATATCGAAGTCAGCTACCTGCTACAGCGGATGGAAGCCTATCAGGGGCTAGCGATTTTAACCACGAACCTAAAGACCGCCCTAGATACCGCCTTTTTACGACGGCTGCGATTTATTGTCCAGTTTCCATTTCCAGACATGGCGCAGCGAGCGGAAATCTGGCGGCGCATCTTTCCAGAAACGACGCCGACGAAAGGATTGGATGTGGAGAAGCTAGCCCGGCTAAATGTGTCAGGCGGAAATATTCGCAATATCGCAGTCTATGCAGCCTTTTTAGCAGCCGAGGAA
>JAAHIA010000281.1 GCA_010671975.1 Leptolyngbya sp. SIO4C1
TGTGGTCGGCCTAAATCAGCATCGTCTGAACGACCTGGCCAGAGGCTTTGAAAGAAAGGAGCAGCCTGAGCCTGTAGCGGTAAGAGTAAGAGGGTGGCGGTGCTGATAGTAATGGACAAATGCAAGGGCTTCATGCGCGGGAACTCCGAACGTTAGCTGATTTTCTTTGCGAAAACAAGGTTGCGACCGCACCGATCATAACAGCGAATACTGACGGGATCAATGGAATCCATATATTGAAACAGAAGAAAATAAAGCAAGTGAGAAAAAGACTTAAGATAATGGCTGCGATGCCGATTCCTAACCACAGCTTAGAGACTTTGAGAGAGGCCCAGCCTGCTGCAAAAAGAGCCCAGGCAAATATCCAGAGCATTTCTAACCATTCGGGCCACCAGTGCATGATACCTTTTTGTTTGAGGACGGCATCGAGCAGCTGGCTAGTCATATGAGCGTGAATCATGACGCCAGGCGTCGAATCGATTGAGTTAGGCGCGATAAAATGTCTATCTTGATCGCGTTGATTAACCCCAATTAAAACTATGCGGTCAGTAATGAGTTTAGGTAAATTCATTTGAGTTGCTTCATCCAAGAATTCTCTTAAAGCAATGGGTTGGGGTAGCTCATATCGGGTATTAATCAGAATCTGATAGCCAGCAGCTTCTTGCGGTGGAAGCTGGTAGCTGCCCGAGTTGAACTGAAGCCTTGGAAAGATAAAGTCTCCTAGCTGACGCTGTCCATTGGATAGTCGTTTAATATTGTTTAGATCATTTGATGCATAATTCTGTTCTGCTAGGTACTGCTCTGCTATCTGAAGGCTAAACGACTGTGAAGTGTTGCAAACCTCTCCTGCTGTCATCAAAAGAATTTGTCTACGAACCCTATTGTCTGGGTCAATGGCTAGGTCGGAAAAGCCTAGCCGATCTCCATTTATATTGGGCGGAGGCATATTGTTGTCTGGTGAGCTATAAGGATGATCCATTTCGCAGATACCAACAAAGCTTTCAGTGTCTGCAATCAGCTGAGCGAGTGCTGGCTCAAATGAATAAGGGTGATAGATATCAAGCCCAACGGCAGCAGGTCTGTAGGGCTTGATTGTTCTTAGCAGCTGCTCTAACGCTTGATCAGATAAGGACCAATTTCCGGTTCGATTCATCTTGCGAAAATCTTGATAGGCAATGTCATTTTCATCGACGGTGATCACCAGCAGTCTTTCATCAGCGCCTGCCTGCGGGCGCAGCTGCGTTAAGCGATCGTAGGCTTTAAGCTCTGGAATCTGTAGCAAGCCGAGCGATCGCACGCCTATTACTAAGCTAGTCACCAAAACGGCAGTCAAAGCGACTCTTTTAATAGCGGTTTTAATATCAACCTGATGCCACCTATGTTTCTGTTGAGCAGTCCAAGTCGGAATCTCAGCAGTGACAGGCTCATCGGACGATACGGTAAGCTGCGGTGTCTCTAGGCTCAACAGCTGCTGCCAAGTCAGAGGCTCTACTGCCGGGTTTTGTACAATCACCGGCAGCCAGCTAGCGTAGGGAAACTGTTTCTCTAGCCCCTGCAGCTGCTCGCGCGCCTGCCGCTCGGCCAGGTAGAGCGACTCTCCTGTTGAGAAAGCGGCTAAAAAGGCTTTGAGAAATTCCTGCGCGACAAAATCAGGCACTGGTTCGCGCATGACAATCATCTGCGGCAGCTGCACCTGGGCTAGCTCGTGGGCCAGCCCCAGCCCGTCGCAGGAGTTGAAAATGGCGAGCTGCAGTCCTCGGCTCACAGTCTGCCGTAGGGCATACTTTAGCTCATTTAGCGGCAGCGTCTCAGTTGAGTTAATGAATAGCTGCCCGGTCTCTTGGCGGGTTTCGCTATGGCCGGCAAAAAACAAAATATCCCAGGATTTCTCCCACAAATGGGCCTGCAGCTCAGTGCGCTCAGGCTCTACCAGAAAAGTCAGTGCCGCGTTGGGAATCGCTGCTAGCAGCTGTCGGTCTACGTCTAAATTAAGGCCGGTGCGATCGCCCAATATCGCTAGAATGCGAACTGCCGGAGTGCGATTAGCGCCATCAACCAGTGGCGGTTCTGCAGAGAGCGCCCCAAAGACGACTTCTGAGTGTGGGTAGCGATCGATAAAGCCCCAGAGGTGCCAGGGGAGCTGCTGTATGTGGCGGTTTTGCGATCGCACCAGCACCCGAATCTGATCCTGCCGGCTCAGTTCTTCTCTCAAGAACAGCTCCAGCGTTTTGAAAGAATCGGTATTCAGCCAGGCTAAAAAATCTTGCGCTAGCCGGCGACCCTGCTGCCGACAGTCACCGATATGCTGCTGCAGCGTGCCTTCATAGACAATTGCCTGCGGGCTAATGGCTCGCGTCAGCGTGCTGAGCGTACCGTAGCTTGTCTGCCACTGCGCTAGCTGAGCTAATAGCTGTGGCGCAGGCGGCAGTTCACCCATTTGTTCGACCGTGGCGCGCTGTCCTTCTAGGCCCACTTCTAGCGCCACGCGAAAGCCCTGATGCTCAAAATCACCCTCGAGCTTCAGGACAGCGAGCTTTTCTGGTACAGTTGCTTTGCCTCTCATAACCAATGACTAGATGGCAAATCTCTCATACAGACATCTATCGTTGAGCATCAGACAGATGCTAAAGCGATCGCCTACCTCACCGCCGAACTGTAACTCTAATGTTTTGGTCTCTCTCGCTTGGGCCTGCATCACACATTCACCCTCCTCATCTAAAATGCTCACTTCTAACGCTGGTGGCAGCTGAGCTGCTTCGCCGATTGGCAGCACCTTTACTCGAATATTAAAGGCGGCAGTGTCAGTCGGGGCAATCCCAATTAACAAAGCTAAGGAATTGTCTAGGTCTGGCAGGTCAAAATCTAGTAGCTTACCGCGCATCACCTCGCCCGGCCTTTGCATTCCCAACGCCGCCTGATTTCTAAACGCCAGAGCAGGCTGTGACGGGGCTCGTATGGTTTCAATCAGCTGCCATCCAGCCTGAGAGATATCTTGAAGCCACTGGCTGAGCTGCGTCACGGCTGAGCCAACTGCAGAGACACTAGACTCAAGGTAGTCAAATAGCTCCGCCAGCAGATGAAAATCGCCAATGGGCACCTGCTCTACCGACGTTTGAGGCAGAAACCCGAGCAGCGTCGCCTGAGTCAGCTGTGGGTCAAACCGAATCGCGACATACCCCAACCGGTTTGACCAAACGTCTGAGGGAATATAGCAGCTTTGGGCATCGGGCAGCACGGGCCGACATTCTAGCTGCCCTTGCTCAACAATGTGTAGCGCGCCGGTATCCAACAGCGACTGAGCCATCGGATCCCAACTGGCGCTAGTGGCTAAATCTGTCTCAACCTCAAACATTTGCAGATAGTCGTGCATAGCGTATGCCGCTAGCGTGTTGAGGTAAACTTGCTTGCCTTTGGCCGTTTCTGTCTGGCGTGCGCGAAACTGCTGGGCAAGCTGGTGGGCCTCCAAGGGAATCGGTACGGTGAATTGGCTGATCTTTTCAATAGGGCTCATGGTGGTGCTCATCTCGGGTGGAAGGGACATAACACTTTAGCTACAGCAGATTAGCTACAGCAGATCTTGTCTGCATTTGGCAGCAAAGCGGTTGATACATCGCTGATAGAAGCTACTCAACGTGGAAATACCCAGCGCCAGTTCAGCCGAGAGGTCTTTCCAGCTGTAGCCTTCTAGGCGCTTAAGGGCAATGTATTGAAAATTAGCGTGGGGCTGATTGGCAATACAGGTTTTTTGAAAGGTGCCGTCAGGGTCTTCCCGGATGTAGTATTTGAGATCGTCTGAGAGAGCTGGAGCTTGCTGCGGATCGCTCGGCGGGCTAGTGTCTAAGTCATCAAGGCTAAGCCGAGTCACGGTTTTAGGATCTAGCCCTTTAGGAACCGTGGGCAAGACCTCGCGGCTGGCTTCAATAAAAAATCGGCGGCTGAGTAGAAAATTCACCCACTGCAGGACTTTGCCTCGCTCGGGGTTATAGTCATCAATGCGATCGCACATATAGGTAAATAGCCGCTGTAGCGCCTCTCGGTAGATGTCCTCGTAAAATCCTTGAAACTGACCGCGTCGAGGCCGCGTCAGCTGCTTGGAATTCTGCAGAACGCTGATGAGTTTGGCTAACGCCTTACGCCGCTCGCGGCTGCCGGACGGCTGCTGCTGAGCCATGACGGCTAGCTGCTCCAAGTACTCATCTAGGGGGGACTCACACATGAGATCTCACTCGCACTCAGTACGTGATTGGATGCTGCAGAGGTGACTGGAGCATCTCTATCAAGGTCTCACTAAATGGCAGCAATTTTTACGCACTCGCTATGAATTAAAGCCAAATCGCGGCAACTATGAACATATGTAACAGTTACGGCTGCCGACGTAATCTGTTCAGCTGCTCGGCAAGAAGTTAGTAGATACAGCAAACAGGATTCTGTTGGTATCTTTGTTGCTTAAGAAGGATAGACTCTGTATGAAATCTAAATTTGTCGCTATCACAGCGCTACTGTTTTTGCTCCCGCTTATGCAGTCGTCTCCTGGCGTAGCACGCGAAACGGTGCTCGTGCCAATCGAAGATGCGCCCTACCAAGATCGGCTAGGGGACTGTCGATTTGGGCCAGTTCTGTATGGCCACGAGAACTTTCGTGGAAACATTCACCGCCTCGATCGGTCCGATGCTCGTTTTTCGGATGGCAATAACAACGTTGCTGGTTCAGCCTGTGTGCCTCGCGGCTGGGGAGTGATCATCTACAAGAAGAAAGACTTTGATGGTAGGAGCTTACGCATTGGCCCGGGGCAGGTAACAACGCGGATCCGAGATGAGCTGAACAATGACGCAACCTCCGCTAGAATTTATCGCATCGACGCTAACGGCAACTGGATCGAGCAGTAGATGCATATTTGTATGGGGCCTGGTCACCTAAGCCTGGGAATTGTCCCTAGACTTAGGTGAGCGCTTGTAGAAAAATGAGTGCTTGAGCTTCTCAATCGGGATAGGGAGAAACCTCACGGTTCCCCCCTCCCACACCACCCGGCATACGGGTCCGTACCAAGGCGGTTCGGCAGCGTTGAATGTCTGGATTAAGCACTGAGTCGAGGTAAACCCAGTGAGTCGAAGAAACTATTGGGAAGTGCCATGCGCACACTTGGCGTATGACAGATACACCAAGGACCTTTGTTGCTCCAAGCGGCTGCAAAAGCCAAGGACTCGCGCACACCTCGCTTGATTAGCTCACGCTTGCGACGACGATAGGTTTTCCACTGCTTCCATACAATGCAACGAAGTCGTCGTCGAATCCAACTATCCAGGTCTCGAAAGACGGATGAAGTCTCTGCTAGACCAAAATAGGCTTTCCATCCTCTCAGGTAAACTGATAGTCTCTGTATCCGCTCCTCCAGGCTAATCTGGCGACTCCGGCGGGTCAACTGACGCACCCGTCGCTTGAATCGCCTGAGGGACTCGGGGGCTATCTGCTTCCGATGAGGATGGCGTCCACCCGTGAAGCTGAATCCTAGAAATGTCCGCTCCTGAGGGCGAGCTACCGCACTCTTTTGCTGATTGATTTTCAGCTTAAGTCGTTGCGTAATAAACCGACTGATGCTTTGCATCACTCGCTCCCCGGCACGCTGACTGCGCACATAAATGTTGCAGTCATCCGCATAACGCACAAACCGATGACCTCGTTTCTCCAATTCCTTGTCCAGAGCATCCAGCACCACATTGGAAAGAAATGGCGAAAGCGGGCCACCTTGAGGGGTTCCTGCTTCCGGTATACTCACTAACCCAGTCTCCATCACCCCCGCTCGCAAATACGACCGGATCAGCTTGAGCACTCGCTTGTCCGCTATCCGCTCAGCTAAGGCACTTATGAGCTTGTCATGGTTGACTCGGTCAAAGAATTTCTCTAGATCGATATCTACCACATACTCATAGCCACTTCGCAGGTAGCGTTGCGCTTGCTCAACCGCTTGATGGGCCGACCGTCCTGGCCGAAATCCATAACTGGATTCCGAAAAGGTCGCATCCCACTTCCCTTGCAGTACTTGCAGCACTGCTTGCTGGATAAAGCGGTCTACTACCGTCGGAATGCCAAGATTTCTCGTCCCGTTGCCACTGGGCTTCGGGATCTTGACTCGCTTGACTGACTGGGGGCGATAACTGCCTTTCAGCAACTGTTCCCTGAGCACAGGCCAATGGGTTCTGAGATACTCAGGCAACACCTCGGTTGACATACCATCAACCCCGGGGGCTCCCTGATTTCTGACAACCCGTCTTAGCGCTTCCTCTAGATTCTTTCGTTCACAGATCTCCTCCATCATTCTTTCGCCAAACATCGGGCTCTCAGAAGGTTTCCTCGTTATGAGTAAATCAGCCGTTCCTACACGTCCCTCCGGCTTCACCGAAGCTAGTGCGAGGGAAGCCCCACTTGGGGTTGTCTGCCTTGGTATATCACTCATAAGATTCAGGTCCGATTACCGCTCTCTACCGTTGGGGCCTTCGGCTTTATTCGCCTACTATGCCCGCTGCTGATTTCTGCATCAGGGTCAAGGGGGAT
>JAAHIA010000282.1 GCA_010671975.1 Leptolyngbya sp. SIO4C1
CCCTACACGACGCTCGGCCGAGCGCAATCAGCTGAGCTAGCCCCTGAGCGTCAGTGTGATATACCGCATTGCAGAAGTGGCAGGTGGCCTCGGCACCGTCGTCTTTTTCAATCATGTCCTGTAGCTCTTCTTCCCCGAGCAGCTTGAGCGCACCCAGCATTCGCTGGTGGGTGCAGCCACATTGAAACTGCAGCAGCTGATTGCCAGGCAAAATTTCTAAGCCCATATCGCCGACCAGGCTCTCAAAAATCTGGGGCAGATTCTTTTTGGCCTGCAGCAGCGGCGTAAATCCAGAGAGGCTAGAAATCCGGGATTCTAACTTAGCCACTAGGGCTGTATCAGTCGCTGCTTTGGGCAGCACCTGTAGCAGCAGTCCACCCGAAGCTTCAACGCCGTCTGCCCCTACAAACACGCCTAGCACCAGCGCCGAAGGCGTTTGCTCTGACGTCACCAAATACTGTGTCAGGTCGTCGCCAATCTCACCGGAGACCAGCTCTACCGTACTGGAATAGGGGTAGCCATAGCCGACGTCTCGGACTACGTAGACGTAGCCCTCTCGACCCACGGCACCGCCAACGTCGAGCTTACCTTTGTCGTTGGGCGGTAGCTCAACCGCTGGGTTATCTACGTAGCCGCGCACCGTACCATCTAGGCCAGCATCAACTAGGATGCCGCCAAGCGGCCCGTTGCCTCTGATGCGAATATTGATGCGAGATTCAGACCGCTTCATACTCGATACCATCAGCAGGCCCGCTGTCATCGTCCTGCCTAAAGCTGCGGTCGCCACGTAGGAAAGCTGGTGCCGCTGGCGAGCTGTGTTGACTAACCGGGTTGTAATTGCACCAACGACTCGAATGCCCCCATCTGCTGCTGTTGCGCGAATTAGCTGATCCGCCATTGTGTATCCCTATGGTGAGTCCTTACAGTTCTTAATATTCCTATTTTAAAGATAGGCGCAAAAAGCCGCTGGGGGGCAAAACCGAATCTTTGGTTGGCTATTAGCTACCTGATTAACCCAACCGGCTCGGCAGGCTGGGTAACCAAAACTTATAGTAAGAGAGGTCCCTATCGCCTGTGGGCAGTTTTTAAGCCTCTAGTTTTTAGCTTCTTTTAGCCTCTATGTTTGGCACCTACCAGCAAAGCAATATCCGAATTGAAGTTGATGCGGCTGCGGAGGCAATCCGAGACAGCCTGACGCTGCCAGCTCAGCTCAAACAGTGGCTGTGGCCTCAGCAGTTCTCTGGCCAATTCGCCGCTCGCTTTTCAGCAGGACAAACGTTTGAAAGTACCGCAGGTCCAATTGCGCTACACCATACGGTTGAAGCCGTCACGCCCAACAGCGTTCGCTTGCTGCTACATGGCAGCATAGATGGATTTCATGAATGGTATTGGGGAGATGGCTGGGTGCAGTCGCGACTAGAAGGTATCTCTATGCTGCCGCTGAATCTTGCCCAGACGACTAGCCTGCTGCGGCTACGCCTGTTCTTACAGCGGCAGCGAGCCGAGACGCAGCTGACGGCCTAGCGCTGTGTCAAGAAAATTTTGGTCAGACAGGGCAGATGCAGAGAGCGCCCACGGAGAGATCTCTCCGCGTCACCCGCTCGCCAACTCTAGTCATTTGGCGATGCCGGCTTTTGGAAACGGGGCTGCTCTGTCTTGAGTCGCTCGGTCCTCAGCCGCACTGAGTCGCCGTGTGAGGGCAGTCCTTCGGCCTGAGTTAGCGCATCGATTGCACCAGCAACCTTCTGCAGGGCAGTTTCAGAATATTGAATCAGGCTGGAATGCTTAATGAAGGTTTCTGTACTCAGCGGCGAGGCGTAGCGGGCTGCCCCTGAGGTCGGTAGCGTATGGTTTGGGCCAGCCAGATAGTCACCGACGGCTTCCGGTGTGGAGTGGCCTAAGAAGATAGCACCGGCCTGGCGAATCTGGGCCAGCAGCTCCCAAGGAGAAGCCACCTCTAGCTCCAAATGCTCAGGTGCGAACTCATTGGAGAGGGCTGCGGCCGCTTCAAGAGAATCGACGACGACCGCTAGCCCGTAGTGGGCGATCGCTTTCTCGGTGAGAGTCTGACGCGGATGATTTTCTAGCTGGCGCGAGACTTCCGTTTTGACCTGTTCGGCCAGCGCAGCGTCAGTCGTGATCAAAATAGCCGCCGCCATCGGATCGTGCTCTGCTTGAGCCAGCAGGTCAGCTGCGACATGAGCCGGGTTAGCGCTGCTGTCGGCAATAATCAGCACTTCGGAAGGGCCTGCTAGCGAGTCGATCCCAACTGTGCCATAGACAAGCTTTTTAGCCAGCGTGACGTAGAGATTGCCCGGCCCAGTGATGACGTCTACTTTAGGCAAGGTTTCGGTGCCGTAAGCTAAAGCCGCAATCGCCTGCGCACCGCCGACGCGATAAATCTCCTGAATGCCGGCTTCCTGCGCCGCCACTAGCACCGCCGGGTTTAAAGCTTTGTTTTTGCCCGGTGGCGTCACCATAACAATGCGATCAACGCCAGCAACCCGGGCTGGAATGGCATTCATCATCACGGTACTTGGATAAGCGGCCCGACCACCTGGCACGTAGATGCCCGCGCGCTCAACCGGCGTGTAGCGCTTGCCTAGGACAACGCCGTCAGCTTCGAACTGTACCCAGTCTTTGGGCAGCCGCTGCCGATGGA
Organism: Leptolyngbya sp. SIO4C1; assembly: GCA_010671975.1. Lineage (GTDB taxonomy): Bacteria > Cyanobacteriota > Cyanobacteriia > Phormidesmidales > Phormidesmidaceae > SIO4C1. The sequence continues at coordinate 2,663 of JAAHIA010000282.1, forward strand.
ACGCTTCAATGTTACGGCAGGCCAGCTGAATCGCTGCCAGTAAGTCTTTAGAGACCTGCTGATAGGCAGCATCGAGCTCAGCGCCGCTCACTCGCAGCTGGTCGGCGCTCAGCGTCTGCCGGTCGAATTCAGCGGTGTATTGTAAAAGAGCGCTATCACCTTGCTGTCTGACAGTCTGAATAATTTCGCGAACGGTGGCCTCTTTATTGAGTACCTGGTCGTCGTGAATGCGATCGCAAATGCGCTGAAGTTCGGCTTTAGCGTCGCTTAGCTGATGGAGAATTCGCAGCATTACGGCCTGAAGAAGCAATGAGGGAGTGACCGCTAAATCCTGAGCAAACCGCGAGTACGCTACTGCCCAGCTCGGCCTCACTACTAAGCTTAGCGTGGATTTCTCAAGGAAGACATGGCTGAAAACTGCATTTTGATGCTATGGGATGCTATGATTATTTATCCGGCACGATACTTAGTTTGAGCAAACTGTGGCAAATATTAAATCTGCGGTTAAGCGCATTGAGATTGCAGAGCGTAACCGCCTACGCAATAAGTCCTATAAGTCTGCTGTGAAGACGCTCACCAAACGGTACCTCACAGCGCTAGAAGACTATGCTTCAGATCCTTCTGAGGCCAATCGGCAAGCTGTTAACGAGCGGATGGCAGAGGCTTACAGCAAGATCGACAAGGCGGTCAAGCGAGGCGTACTTCACCGCAACGCGGGCAGCCGACGCAAAGCCCAGATTGCCCGAGCCCTAAAGCAGTATGAGCAGCCTGCCTCTGTTTCATAGCAGATTCATGGCAAGGGCCTGAATGCCGACTACCGGTGGTTGGTTGCTCTAGGTCCCCAGGTGACTGCTCTTTGCTCATTGTATGCAGCCTGTATGCAGCTAATCGACACGCACGTTCATCTAAACTTTGAGACGTTTGAAGACGACCTAGATAGCGTTGCCCAAGCTTGGAGGCAAGCCGGTGTAACGCATCTGGTTCATTCTTGTGTTGAGCCTAGCGAATTCTCAAGCATGCAGTCACTCGCCGATCGCTTTCCTGAGCTTTCCCTAGCCGTGGGGCTGCATCCCCTAGATATGGATAAGTGGACGGCTGAGACACCGGCGCTGATTCGAGCGCTGGCAGAGTCAGATGAGCGGGTGGTCGCCATTGGAGAAACAGGGCTGGACTTTTTCAAGTCAGAAGACCGTGCGCTGCAGATAGCAGCCTTAGATTCGCAGCTGGCAATTGCTCAGGCGCTTGAGCTGCCGGTGATCATTCACTGTCGCGATGCGGCCAGCGAGATGCTAGCGGTGATGCAGCGGTTTTGGCAGGCGCAGGGGCCAGTTTCTGGCGTCATGCACTGCTGGACCGGCACTCCTGAGGAAACGCAGCAGTTTCTTGACCTGGGCTTCTACATCAGCTTTAGCGGTATCGTCACCTTTAAAAATGCTGCTCAGGTGCAGGCGTCGGCGCAGATGGTTCCTTGCGATCGCATTCTGGTTGAAACTGACTGTCCTTTTCTATCACCGGTTCCCAAGCGCAAAGAGCGCCGTAATCAGCCCGCGTTTGTGAAGCATGTGGCCGAATGCGTTGCCGACTTGCGTCATCAGCCTGCCGATGCGTTTGCAGCTCAGGCCAGCGCTAACGCCTGTCGGTTGTTTCAACTGCCGGTTTCACTGTGACTACTGCTGGTTTCAGCGACTGCTGGTTTACTGTGATTGCGATGAGCGGCTTCGGAATGACCCATGCCTGCAGTGCAGCAATCTATTTAGCCTCTGCAGCTTCACTCGAGTCTCACTGGAAATGACTTAGGCCCTGAATTTTAAGAAAACGCTATCTTTAATAAACGGCGGCTATCGGCAAAATCATTCTTGACAAACTTTGAATTTTAGGATCTTCTAGTCTAGTCCCTAACCCTCTCGCCCATATATGTAACTATATGTAACTGCTGCCTGCTTCCAATTGAAACGCCTCTTACCTTTGAGCCAGTTTCACCATGCCGACGACTGTTCGAGCTGACTACTTAGCGACGTCTTTCATCGCGTCTCATTCTTCCCAGAATGACGACGCCATTTCGTGTTTCAGACGATTCAAACTTCGGTGAGTCCAGCCTTACGGCTAATTCTAAATCCGGTTTACGGTTTCTAGCACAAACTTAAATCGCTCAGCGCGATCTACTTCGAGGAAACGCATGACTGACCTGACCTATTCTCAACCCTCCTTCGTTTTACCTGACCTTGTCGAAATTCAGCGTTCTAGCTTCCGCTGGTTCCTTGAAGAGGGGCTGATTGAAGAGCTAGAAAGCTTTTCCCCGATTACCGACTACACCGGCAAGCTTGAGCTGCATTTCCTAGGTAGAGACTATCGGCTAAAAAGTCCTAAGTACATGGTCGATGAGGCCAAGCGGCGGGATAGTACCTATTCCGTGCAGATGTATGTTCCGACTCGACTGATTAACAAAGAAACCGGTGAGATTAAAGAGCAAGAAGTCTTCATCGGCGATCTGCCGCTGATGACCGATCGCGGTACCTTTATCATCAACGGCGCTGAGCGGGTCATCGTTAACCAGATTGTACGCAGTCCGGGCGTCTATTACAAATCTGAAACCGATAAGCACGGTCGTCGGACGTACAATGCCAACCTAATTCCTAACCGAGGCGCTTGGCTAAAGTTTGAAACCGATAAAAACGACCTAGTTTGGGTACGAATTGACAAAACCCGTAAGCTTTCGGCTCAGGTTTTACTGAAGGCGCTAGGCCTTAGCGACGGCGAAATTTTTGACTCGCTGCGGCATCCAGAATACTTTCAAAAAACCATTGAGAAAGAAGGTCAGTTCAGCGAAGAAGAAGCGCTTTTAGAGCTCTATCGGAAGCTGCGACCGGGTGAGCCGCCTACCGTTTCGGGGGGACAGCAGCTGCTAGATTCGCGGTTCTTTGATCCCAAGCGCTATGACCTTGGTAAAGTCGGTCGTCACAAGCTGAATCGCAAGCTGCGCTTGAGCATTCCTGACAGCGTTCGCGTTCTGACGCCTCAGGATATTCTGTCGGCCATTGACTACTTGATCAACCTTGAGTTCGATATCGGCAACATCGATGACATCGATCATTTGGGCAACCGCCGCGTTCGCTCAGTGGGTGAGCTCTTACAAAATCAGGTGCGCGTTGGACTCAATCGACTAGAGCGAATCATTCGCGAGCGAATGACCGTCTCAGACGCGGACGCCCTAACGCCTGCTTCGCTGGTCAATCCCAAGCCGCTAGTCGCTGCTATTAAAGAGTTCTTTGGCTCTAGCCAGCTCTCCCAGTTTATGGATCAGACTAATCCGCTGGCGGAGCTGACTCACAAGCGGCGTTTGAGCGCGCTGGGGCCGGGTGGTTTAACGCGCGAGCGGGCGGGATTCGCCGTGCGCGATATTCACCCGTCTCACCACGGTCGCATCTGCCCAATTGAAACCCCAGAAGGTCCTAACGCTGGCCTAATTGGCTCGCTAGCTACCCATGCGCGCGTCAACGACTTCGGCTTTATTGAGACCCCGTTCTTTCGGGTAGAAAACGGTCGCGTGCTCAAAGAGCAGCCGTCGGTCTACATGAGCGCCGATGAAGAAGATGATTTTCGAGTAGCGCCTGGAGATATTCCGATTGATGAGCAAGGCAATATTTTAGGCGAATCCGTACCGGTACGGTATCGACAGGACTTCATCAGCACTGCACCCACTGAGGTTGACTATGTTGCGGTCTCGCCGGTGCAAATTATTTCAGTGGCTACTTCGCTCATTCCATTCTTGGAGCACGATGACGCCAACCGAGCGCTGCATGTTAGAGCCCATCAGCGCTCGGA
>JAAHIA010000283.1 GCA_010671975.1 Leptolyngbya sp. SIO4C1
TCGTTGTACTGCTCGTTGCATCTCGGTTTCATAGCAGTACAACGGCATCATGAGGGTACAGCTCGGGTAATTCCGATAATTCTCAAACCCTGTAGCTGGCAGTACAGTATCTTCAGCCGTCTGCAGGTGCTTCCTACGGATGGTAAGCCTGTTTCTCGTTGGGAAGAGCGTGAGGAAGCTTTTCTGAATATTGAAGAGGGTATCCGCAAAGTTGTAGGCTCTCTAACTCGCCAATCTGAAAAGCTATTGTCTCAGCAAAGCTCAGAAGCAGCGACGGAAAATTCAGCACAATCAGCGCATCAAAAGTTACAAACCGGCCAACCACAGCGTTTAGCAAGATTCCCATCAACTCACGAGCAGCTAGTAAGCCCAGGTAAGCAGCACCCAGCTAACTATCCGACTAGTGCAACAGATCTACAGCAACATGCAACTTCTTCACAGAAAGAGCAAACTTTTAAGTTCAACATTTCATCTAATCGTTTCTCTGGAATAAATCGGAGAAGAGCGCTGAAAATAATAGGGCTCGGTGGCTGCGGATTGACCTTCGCAACTGCTGCAGCAGTGATCAGCAAACAAACTAGTCGAGTACAGCAAGGTCTGGAGAAGATAGAGTTCAAGACCGTAAAAATCGACACGACTGGGCAGATTGTAGAACGAATTTCGAAGCAAGCTTACGTATACTTCGAACGTCTGACCGACGATGTTGGCCTTGAGATGATTTCGATTCCAGCAGGAGAGTTCATGATAGGCTCTCCTCCCGAGGAAGAGGGACATAGCAATAGTGAAGAGCCTCGACAAATTGTTTCAATTCCAGCCTTTTTAATAGGCCGATTTCCGATAACCCAGGCACAGTATCGCTCCATAATTGACCAAAACCCATCAGAGTTTAGCGGCGCAAACCACCCAGTGGAAAGGGTTTCTTGGAACAATGCGGCAGCCTTTTGCGAGCAGCTTTCACAACGAACAGGGCGTATCTATCGACTACCTAGCGAAGCCGAGTGGGAATATGCCTGTCGCGCCGATACAATCACTCCGTTTTACTTTGGAGCAACGGTGACGACGGATTTAGCCAACTATGACGGCAGGAAAACATATGGTTCTGGTCCTTCGGGACTATATCGCAGGCAAACTACTGAGGTCGGCAGCTTTCCTCCCAATGCGTTTGGTCTCTATGACATGCATGGTAATGTTTGGGAGTGGTGTCAAGATTCTTGGCATCAAAGCTATGAGGGTGCCCCATCAGACGGCACAGCTTGGATAGACGGTGGCGAGCAGGGTGAACAAGTGAAACGTGGTGGCTCTAGTATTTGCCCACCGAGTTGTAGTCGCTCGGCCAATCGAGCCCACGATCCCCAAGACGCTGAATGCTCTTGCACTGGCTTCCGTGTTGTGTGCGTTTTGACTTAGCTGTCTGAGATAGGTTGATTTTGCTTCGGCAACCGCTTCAGCCATGCCGTGCGATCTCACCGGCCTACTTTTCCTTCGCGATCGCACCTACCTGCCCCTGCGTCGCCTGCAGATAGTCAGCCGGGGCAAGCCAGAGCATGGCGCCGCGCTTACCGGCTGAGACTGCAACGGTGTCATAGGCTTCAATCCACTCATCCACATAGACCGGATAGTCTTTCTTGCAGCCGAGCGCCGTGACGCCGCCGCGAATATAGCCGGTTAGCGGCTGCACTTCTTTCAGTGAGACGGTCTCAACTTTGCGATCGCCCGCAAGCTTGGCCAGTCCCTTCAGGTCGAGCTGCGCATTGCCCGGAATCACGGCCAGGCACACGCCGTTGCGATCGCCTCTGGCTACCAGCGTTTTGAACACCTGCGCAGGCGGCAGCCCCAGCTTATCCGCCACGCTCTCTGCCGCTAGATCGCTCGGATCAACGTCGTAAGTCAGCAGCTCATAGTGAATGCCTAGCGCATCAAGTATGCGAGCGGCGTTGGTTTTCATCAAGCGGCAGCACAGACGGCAGCAGCGTTTATTTAGCGGCTTTGACCTTAGGCAGCGGATTTGCAAAAGACGGCAGCTCGACCGCTGCTAGCGATCGGATGCGCTTTTGAGCTCGCAGCGGACGCACGACCGGCGACGGTGATTCTTCAGCAGCGAAGTCCATTGCTGGCACATAGGCCTCTGCCTGAGGCTGGGCTTCGGCTGCGGGCGCAGCGGGCGCATCGGTATGCCAGGGTGAAGGCTCGGTAAATAGCGACTCTTCTGCCTCGGCAGCGGGTTCAGGGGGTTCAACAGTAAAGCTAGGCTCTGTCTCCAGCGCGGTGTCGGTTTCGAGCGTTTGCTCAGTCGGCGTTTCAATCATGCGCGCTAGGTCTTGCCAGAGCTGATCGTCTGCTGCTGAATTGCTAGCTGTCGGCTGAGCGGCTGCCTGCGACTCTCGCAGCAGGGCTGCCAGCTGAGTGTCCATCTGTTGATAGCCGCCCTCAGACGCCCAGGGCTGAATGGTCTGTGCTTTTGGCATTGAGACAACTGGCGCTGTGGCAGCGTCTACGGCTGCGGTTGAGACAAAGTCAATTGACTCGGTTGGCGCATTGGCAGAAACGTTCAGACATTTTTCCAGCGCCGCTTTGAACTGCATTGTATAGCGCTGCTGCCGGTGCAGGCGCGATCGCAAATCGCGGCAGGTATAGTCCGCTTGAGTCAGCATCTGCGACTGCTCGCTGCACTGATGCTGCAACAGCGTACAGTCTCGATCGAGCTGCGTCACCCGCTCTTGAGCCGACGCTAGCTCAGTTTGTAATGTCTCGCTTAAAAGCTGATAGCGCTTTAAACCTTGGTTGGCGGCCTCTAGCTCAGTCACCAGCTGCGCAATATGGCGATCGCTAATGCGCGGTTCGCTACTGGCTGCGCTGCCAGAGCGCTCAATCTCTGACTGCAGAGCTGACTGTGACCGGTCGAGCGCGTCTTCTAACTGAGCAACCTTACCTAGGAGCACATCGTTACAGTCATTTAAATCGCGCACTAGGCTAAGTAATTCCGCCTCGCGCTCTTGCGGGCTACGGCTGGCGTTTGGACGTGGACTAGAGCTAGCAGAATCAGTTGGGTTCATAGGTTCACGAGAAGCGCTAGGGGCCACGCCTGGAATATTGTCAACGCTAATGGTATCTGGGAAATCAACGACCTGCCAGTCCGAACTGTCGGCAGCCTGGCCCTGATCAGCTGCTGTTGGCAAACCCAAATCCGGCGGTAGAGAGTTAGCAGTTGAGTCAGATGAATTGGAGTGAGAATGAAGGTTGCCCATGATAGCGAACGTTAGCGTCTAAAGAACATGCTGGCGTAGCAAAGAGCTATATACGAGAGAGCTGTAAACGAGGGCATCATACGCCACATCGCCTTTTATTAGTACCACGGAATTTTATTTGAGTGGCGAACTAATGCCAGCGTTGCCATAAATTCAGTACAATCACTGGCTAATAGGATCGCGAAAATTACACGGAATCCTGATTTGTATTCATGTTTCTTAATATCTTGGTTGAGAATCAGCTGATAGCAACGCCAGGCGTCAGGCTGCAGCCAGCCTGAGTCAGCAGCGCATCTCTATTACCTAAACGCTACGGGCTAAAGCGTTCAGCTGTCTGATTTAAAAGCACCTGATGCATGAAGGCGCGGTCAGTCAGCGATTGGATCTGCTCTGATAGCAGCGGCTGATCGTTGGCAAAGGCTTCTAGCCACTGCCGAGTTAGCTGATGTGCTGCCTGGGGCATTGGGTTTTCTTCCGCTTCAGTCGGTGAGAGATGCCAGCCTGGCAGTGCGAGCGCCTGCATGAGCTGACTCACTTTTGGATCATAGCTGATAGCAAAACAGCGGCAGCCCTCGGCTGCTGACATGATCAGCGCGTGAAATCGCATCCCAATGGTCATTTCGACGCCGCGAAACAGGCCTTTGAGCTGAGCCGGCTGCTCAAGCTGAAAAATGCGGTGCGGTCCGGGTAGCCGAGCGGCTATTTGCGCTGCGATCGCATGGTCTTTGACCGGCTGAAACGGCACTAGCAAAATGCAGGTCTGCGTTGCCTTTTGAAAACTTGCTAGCGCCTGAGTTAGTATCTCTAACCGTTCAGGCGTTAGGTCGCGCGCTGGTCGCAGCGCCACCGCCACACGCGGCGCTGGCAGATCCCACAGGCCAGGGACAGCAGCTGCCTCCAGTGCCCACACCGGATCGGGCGCTAGCCAGCAGTCAATATTCCACTCGGCTAGCAGCTTGGCTGAACCAGCATCGCGCACGCTAACAGCATCACAGTGGCGCAGCACCCAGCGCGTTAGCCAGCGGCTAGTCGCTCGATTCAGCGGTCCAATGCCCTGAGCCCAGGCGACAGTCTTGAGTCCTTGCCACTGAGCTAGCTTCATTAGACCGCCGTAGTAGAGCGGGTTGAGCGCACTGCTGGCATCCTGCATCAGGCTGCCGCCGCCCCAGATGAATAGCTGCGATCGCCGCATTGCTCGCCACACCGCCTGCAAAGACTTACGCGGCACTGCCTCAACGCCATAGCGCTGAGCTGTTTCGACCGGATTGCCCGAGAGCACAATCGGCGTCACCTGAGCCGGCAGCATCTGTAATAGAGAGGCTAACAGCGCCTCATCACCGCCGTTACCCATCCCATAGTAGCCACATAAAACTGCCCGCATGAATGCCCTAAAATGAATGCACTCTATACCATAGCTGCTTTTCTCTTGCTCCTATGCATGCCCTTTCTATTCCTACCTGGATGGTGCATATCTCAAGCGTGATTGAGTGGATCGCCGCCATCTGGTTTATTTGGCAATATGCGGCGCTCAGCCAGCGCTCAGCCTGGCGGTGGCTCTCATTTGCCATGCTGCCGGCTTTAATCAGCGCCATGTGTGCCTGCACCTGGCATTTCTTCGACAACGCTGCCACGCTTAGCTGGCTCGTCACTCTGCAGGCCGCCATGACCGTTTTAGGTAACTTCACTCTCTGCGCCGCCGCCTGGTGGATCTGGCATCAGTCTCGCTCACCCACGCTGCAAAATCCAAATTCCCAGCTTTAAAATCTCATGTCCAAAGAAACCCTCTTCGCCTTCTCGCTTTTTCCCTATCTCGGCTTTCTCTGGTTTCTCACTAAGTCAGGTCAAACGCCAAAGCTGGCGCTGATTGGCTTTTATGTGCTGCTAGTGTTTGTTGCTGTGACGATTCCGGCCGGCATCTATGCTCAGCAGGCCTACGGTGAGGAGCTGGCAAACGTTGACTGGCTGCACGGCAGCGCTGAATTTTTCTTGACGCTGTCGAATGTGCTGGTGGTGCTGGGGTTTCGACAGGCGGTGCAGGCACTGAAGCGAGAGTAGGATTCGACTACGCTCAGCCTGTGAGGGGCGGCTGCGCTCAGCTTACGAAGAAGACTGGTGAAGAATGAGGCGGTTGCCGTCGGGGTCGTAGGCGTAGATCTCTTGGCCGTGAGAAGCCTGTATGACGGTACCGGGAGGGGGATAACCGAGCTGGGTGAGGAGCGCGATCGCATTTTCTAAGTTGGTTACTTCTAGGCACAGGCTCATGCGGCCCTTGATGGCTGCAAATTCTGACGCATCTTCGGGCTTAAAGATGCCTAGACGCAGGCCAGGCAGCTGGAATTCTGCGTAGCGGTTGGCCATCGATGGCTGTGGCGGCTGATTGAGCAGCGTCTGATAAAACTCAACCAGCCGGTCAAAATCTGCGCTTGCTAGCGTCACAAAAGCCTGCTTCAGACTGATTGACATCGTGCTCACTGGAGAAACTAAAACTGATCTTAAGGTCAATGACGGTTTCAGCCATGCGCGCTAGCCTGAAAGCGAATCTGGCGTCAACTGCGGGAGCATTCATGGTAGCAATTTCATCATCCCAATCAATTGCTGAATGGCTGGGTCAAGAGGCTAATGACCTGCTGGGCTATACGGCAAAAGTCTCTAAGAGTCAGCTGCATTTGCCAGGGCCTGACTGGGTTGATCGTATTTTTGCTCAGACCGATCGCAGTCCGCAGGTATTGCGCAGCCTGCAGCAGCTCTACAGCACGGGTCGCCTAGCGAACACTGGCTATCTCTCGATTTTGCCAGTCGATCAGGGGATTGAGCATTCTGGTGCCGCTTCGTTTGCACCTAACCCCATTTACTTTGACCCACAAAATATTATTGAGCTGGCGATCGCTGGCGGCTGCAACGCGGTTGCTACAACGCTAGGCGTGCTCGGCATGACCTCTCGTAAGTTTGCTCACAAGATTCCATACATTGTTAAGCTGAACCACAACGAGCTGCTGACCTACCCTAACCAGTTCGATCAGCTGATGTTCTCCTCAGTCGAACAGGCTTGGAATCTGGGTGCGACTGCGGTTGGTGCTACCATCTACTTTGGCTCGCCTGAGTCAGCGCGACAGATTCAAGAAGTTAGCGAAGCCTTTGCCCGCGCGCACGAACTGGGGATGGCAACAATTTTGTGGTGCTATCTACGCAACAGCGTTTTAGATCGGAAGTGATTCTGGGTGCGGGATGGATGT
>JAAHIA010000284.1 GCA_010671975.1 Leptolyngbya sp. SIO4C1
TCGATCCGCTGCGGGCAGGGGCGGCTGAGCTGGTTGAGCGCCTGCAGCAGCTGGGGCTGACGGTGCAAATCTTGAGCGGCGATCGCCAGGCGGCGGCGCGGGCAGTCGCGGCGGACCTGCAGCTGCCGGCAGGTCAGGTGATAGCCGACATGACGCCGGCCGAAAAAGTGAGCGCGATCGCGCAGTTGCAGAGCAGCGGTCACCGCGTGGGCTTTGTCGGCGATGGCATCAACGATGCGCCAGCGCTGGCCCAAGCCGATGTGGGCATAGCGCTCAATTCAGGTACCGAGGTCGCGATGGAAACGGCTGATATTGTGCTGATGCGCGATACGCTAGCGGATGTCGAAGCGGCGCTGCGCCTGAGCCGAGCTACGTTTAATAAAATTCGTCAGAACCTGGCCTGGGCATTTGCCTATAACTTAGTCTGCATTCCGCTCGCGGCTGGGGCGCTGCTGCCCGCCTTTGGGATTGCGCTCAACCCTGGCTTTGCCGGTGGGTTTATGGCCTTTAGCTCGGTCAGCGTGGTGCTGAACTCGCTGCTATTGCGCTGGCAGCAGCGCGATGCCTGATCGAACACCGTCAGCTTGACCAAATGTCTACAGGTGCAAAACTGCCTATGCCGTTTGCCTATCTTCCTTTACCTGGCAGCAGTGCAGATCTCTCTGCCACCGTCTTTTTCGTTGGATTCCTTGGCTTCATTGCTTGGCAGGTTTACCAGACTCGACCAAAATAGTGGGTTCTAGATGAGTTCAGGCCCGCATAAAAAAGCGCGCTGCTGCGGCAGCGCGCTGAAGAGGCTGTCTCAGTTTGAGACCTGCCTGTCGTGCTTAGTAGTCGAAGTCACCCATACCGGCCCCGGCAGCGCCAGCGCCCTCTTTCTTCTCAGGCTTGTCTACGACGATGCACTCTGTCGTCAGCACCATAGCCGCAATCGAAGCGGCGTTCTGCAGCGCTGAGCGGGTCACCTTGGCCGGGTCGACAATGCCTGCCTCGAACATATCGGCAAACTCATTGGTAGCCGCGTTATAGCCAACATTGAAGTCTTTCTCTTTGACTCGCTCGGCAATCACAGCCCCGTTTTGACCAGCGTTCTCTGCAATTCGCTTGAGCGGTGCTGAGAGGGCACGGTTGACGATCATTGCCCCGGTCAAGGCTTCGTCCGCCAGATTGGCATTGGCCCACTCTTCTAAGCCAGGCGCTAGGTGTGCCAGCGTTGTACCGCCACCCGGAACGATGCCTTCTTCGACTGCTGCTTTAGTGGCGTTGATGGCATCTTCTAGACGCAGCTTGCGGTCCTTCATCTCGGTCTCAGTCGCGGCCCCCACTTTGATCACGGCCACGCCTCCCGAGAGCTTCGCTAGCCGCTCCTGCAGCTTTTCCTTGTCGTAGGTCGAGTCTGACTCTTCAATCTGACGACGGATCTGCTCGCAGCGGGCTTTTACATCGGCTTCGTTGCCTTCAGCCACCAGCGTCGTGCTGTCTTTGGTCAGGGTGACGCGACGAGCTGAACCCAGCATGTCAACCTTAACGCTGTCGAGCCGCAGACCGGCGTCTTCAGTAATCACCTGACCGCCGGTGAGCACAGCGATATCTTCTAGCATGGCCTTGCGGCGATCGCCAAAGCCGGGTGCTTTCACAGCAGCAACGTTGAGCACGCCGCGCAGCCGGTTCACGACCAGGGTTGCCAGCGCTTCTTTCTCGATGTCTTCAGCAATGATCAAAAGCGGCTTGCCAGAGCGCGCTACCTGCTCTAGCACTGGCACGAGGTCCTGCACTAGCGCAATCTTCTTGTCGGTCAGCAGCAGCAGCGGCTCATCTAGAATGGCCTCCATCCGCTCAGTATCCGTAGCAAAGTAGGGTGAGATATAGCCCTTATCAAAGCGCATCCCCTCGGTAATTTCGAGCTCGGTCGTCATCGACTTGCCTTCTTCGAGCGAGATGACGCCTTCACGACCGACCTTCTCCATTGCCTCGGCAATCATCTGGCCCACCTCGGCGTCGTTGCCGGCTGAGATTGTTCCGACCTGAGCGATCGCAGTCGAATCGCCGACCGGCTGTGCCTGCTCAGCAATTCGCTCAACCAGGTAGGCAGTGGCCCGATCGATGCCGCGCTTTAGCGCGATCGCGTTAGCCCCAGCGGCCACGTTGCGCAGGCCCTCTTTCACAATGGCGTGAGCCAGCACCGTCGCTGTGGTCGTACCGTCACCGGCCGCATCGTTTGTCTTAGACGCCGCCTGACGAATCAGGGCAACGCCTGTATTCTCAACGTTGTCTTCTAGCTCAATCTCTTTGGCAATCGTCACCCCGTCGTTGACGATTTGAGGGGCGCCAAACTTTTTCTCAAGCACCACGTTGCGACCCTTGGGCCCCAGCGTAACCGCCACTGATTCAGCCAGAATGTCCATGCCTTTTTCTAAGGCACGGCGCGCATTTTCGTCGTAAATAATTCGCTTAGCCATGGTTGTGATTTGGGATTCTAGATTGGTGGTTTGGGATTTGCAGTGGTTAGCAGTGAGCCTGAATATCGAATTTTGAACCTAGAGCCGCTATCACATGGCCTCGTTCAAAATCCAAACTCTCAAAGCTACGCAACGACTGCCAAAATATCTTTCTCAGACAGCAGCACATAGTCGTCACCGCCGAACTTGATGTCAGTGCCGGCATACTTGGAGTAGAGCACCTTGTCACCAACGCTGACTTCAGGTGCTTGACGGCTGCCGTCATCGCTGCGCTTGCCCGGCCCAACCGCCGTGATCTCTCCTACTTGGGGCTTTTCCTTAGCTGTATCGGGTAGCAGAATGCCCCCCGCCGTCTTTTCTTCTGACTGACTCACCTTGATCAAAACGCGATCGCCCAGCGGCGTAACGTTAGAAACACTTAAAGAGACGGCTGCCATAGTTATGACTCTCCAAAAAATTAGCACTCTATCGATCCGAGTGCTAATTTATCGAACTGTGCGCTGCGATCGCAACAGGCTGCCGGGTACGGGTTTCCGAACTAAAAACACAGGTTGCCTCAGATCTTCACTATCTCTTTAAACCAATGCAGGAATTCCATGTCTATAGTGCAAGTGGGAGCATCCTACCGCCAGCAATGCCCTTCAAACGTGAGTAAAGCCAAAATTTTCCTAACGACTGCTGGGTGTTTTTACTGATTTCCTTCTCGTCTTGATGAAGACCCTTAGGGTCAGCGTTCAGGCCACCCTAGTTTTCAAAAGTCTATGCGTTTCAACTTAATGATTTCGCGCCGATGTTTAACAGCGTTAACGTCGGCTTTTGCGTCGTTTTGTGTTGCTGAGACAGCGTTTGCCCAGCCAGCGCCGGTGATGCCCCCTTCACAAACGCCACCCCCCATTGTTCCTGATTCCAGCGACGCTCAGACCAATACGCAGATAACCCAGACCGACAATCAGTATGACATTACGGGCGGCGCGCGGTCAGCTGGTGAAGCGCCTAATCTCTTCCATCGCTTTGAACGGTTTAACGTAGAAGTCAACGGTACAGCTAACTTTGTGACGCCGGCCGATGTCGCCAACGTCATCAACCTCATCGACAGTGCTGAAGCCTCCACGATTGACGGCCTGCTGCAGGTCACAGGCGCGTCAGCCAACCTCTATCTAATCAATCCGGCGGGCGTCATCTTTGGTCAGACGGCTCGCCTCAACCTGCCAGCCAACCTGGTGGTTTCAACGGCCGATCAGCTGCTGTTTGATCAGCAGGCACTGGCCGTCGAGGATGGCAGCGGCTATGCCGCCCTGACTGGTGCACCGGCGGCCTATCGATTTACCAGCGAGACACCGGCAACTATCGAAAATGCCGGGATGCTGGCAGTTACACCGGGGCAGCAAATTTTACTTATGGGCGGCACCGTGCAGAATGACGGTACGCTCTCTGCCCGGGGCGGTCAGGTGACGCTGGCGGCCGTTCCTGGCGAGCACACGGTGCGGCTAAGTCGAACGGACGGCGTGCTCAGCTTAGAGCTAGACCCTACCGCGCTAAATGCAAAACCGCTAGCGCTGACGGCGCTGCCAGTGCATTTGACCGGCGGTGCGATCGCAGAGGCCAGCGAGATGCTGGCATCAGCAGAGGGCGTGCAGCTAGTCTCAGCAGAAGCAACACCAGCCGCTGAAAGCGCTCAGACAGCAGCCTCATTTGCGCCGGATCTGACCCAGCCAGGCACGATCCTGGTCAGAGGCACCATCGACGTGGGCAATCAGGTAGGCGGCGAAGCTAACCTAATTGGCGATCAGATTGTGCTGCTTGGAGCCAACATTGAGGCTAGCGGTGAGCAGACCGGCGGCCAGATTAGCATGGGCGGTCAGCCAGCCTCCACCGGCCTCAGCGCTGTCTATGTGTTTGTCGATCGTGAATCGCAGCTGTCGACTGCCAGCAGCCTCGGCTCGGGTGGCGATATCTTGATCTGGTCAGACGATACGGCCCTGTTTTACGGCACAGCCAATACGGAGGGCGCCGTTGAAGATGGCACTTTCACCATCGATGCGCAAAATCGACTAGAGCGTCTAGCGCCGCGCAATCGGCAGCGATAGCCTGAGGGCTTTTGGTACAAAGCTGTTTAGCACAGCTATCTCTAACGGGCTGGCCGCTGGCTGAGCTGTTTGTAACGGGCTGATTAGCCCCACAGGCGGCTCGCTTTGGGCTGCCTAATTCGCAGGCCGACAGCCGTTAGCACAAAATCAGGATGGCTGCTGAGAACGAGACATCTAGTGATAATCTGTAATGTGGCACTTTAAAAATTGAAATCAAATAAAAGTCGCCGAAGTAGCTAAACCCTTAGGATAAGGCGCAAGCATGGTCACCACTGCAGAGAAGACGAATACTGGAAATATTACACAAGTTATTGGTCCTGTTGTAGACGTCAAGTTCCCCGCTGGCGAGCTTCCCAAGATTTACAACGCCTTGACCATCGAGGGGACGAGTCCTTCTGGGCGAGAAGTCTCAGTCACTTGTGAAGTGCAGCAGCTCTTAGGCGACAGCCAGGTCCGCGCCGTTGCCATGAGTTCTACCGACGGTCTGGTTCGGGGCATGGAGGTTGTAGATACCGGTGCTCCTATCAGCGTGCCGGTGGGCACAGCCACGCTGGGTCGGATTTTTAACGTGCTCGGCGAGCCGGTTGACGAAAAGGGCGATGTCGATCGCTCAACCACGTCTCCGATTCACCGCGCAGCGCCGAAGCTGATTGAGCTAGAGACCAAGCCGGCCGTCTTTGAAACCGGTATCAAAGTGATTGACCTGCTAGCGCCCTACCGACGCGGGGGTAAAGTTGGCCTGTTCGGCGGCGCAGGCGTCGGTAAGACGGTTTTGATTCAAGAGCTGATCAACAACATTGCTAAGGAGCACGGCGGCGTTTCTGTGTTCGGCGGCGTGGGCGAACGGACTCGCGAAGGCAACGACCTCTACAACGAATTTATTGAGTCCGGTGTGATCAATGCTGACGACCTGAGCAAGTCGAAAGTGGCTTTGGTCTACGGTCAGATGAATGAGCCACCCGGAGCGCGGATGCGCGTGGGCCTATCGGCGCTGACGATGGCAGAATATTTCCGCGACGTCAACAAGCAGGACGTGCTGCTGTTTATTGACAATATCTTCCGCTTTGTCCAAGCTGGCTCTGAGGTATCAGCGCTGCTAGGTCGGATGCCGTCAGCGGTAGGCTACCAGCCCACCCTCGGGACGGATATGGGCGACCTGCAGGAGCGGATTACCTCTACGCTAGAAGGCTCGATCACCTCGATTCAGGCAGTCTACGTCCCCGCTGACGACCTGACTGACCCGGCCCCGGCAACCACCTTTGCCCACCTAGACGCCACGACCGTGCTGTCTCGGGCGCTGGCCTCCAAGGGCATCTATCCAGCGGTCGATCCGCTCGATTCAACCTCGACCATGCTGCAGCCGGACATCGTCGGTGAAGAGCACTACCGGACGGCGCGCGCGGTGCAGTCGACGCTGCAGCGCTACAAGGAGCTGCAGGATATCATTGCCATTCTGGGTCTAGACGAGCTGTCTGAAGAAGACCGCCTGACCGTAGCGCGGGCCCGCAAGATTGAGAAGTTTCTCTCACAGCCGTTCTTCGTGGCCGAGGTCTTTACGGGGATGCAGGGTCAGTATGTTTCGCTTGAAGAAACCATCAAGGGCTTTAATATGGTGCTCTCAGGTGAGCTAGACGACCTGCCAGAGCAGGCTTTCTATCTCAAGGGCAGCGTTGATCAAGTGATTGCTGCAGCCGAGAAAATGAAAGAGGGCTAACGGGTTTAGCGGCGGCCACTGGCTGCCGCTAGCCGCTTTTTAGATTGCTAACAGTTTTGATTGCTAACAGGTCTAGAATCTTACCGTTATGGCATTAACCGTACGCGTAGTGTCTCCAGACAAGACTATTTGGGACTCTCCGGCAGAAGAGATTGTGCTGCCTAGCACGACTGGGCAGCTGGGTATTTTGGGGGGGCACGTGCCGCTGCTAACCGCC
>JAAHIA010000285.1 GCA_010671975.1 Leptolyngbya sp. SIO4C1
GATAGACAACTCTAAAGTATCTGCTCGGCGGCTGAAGCGCCCTACCGAGGCAGAAGCTGGGATCGCAGAGGGCGAAGAGCGACGCGAGGGGCTAGCCGACCGCAGCAGCGTGCTGCCGCGATCGATTCTACGTACGGTCGATCGCGTCCGGCAGGATCTTGACCCCAAAGCTGAAGCTAAGGTTGTCCGCAATTTTCGCAGCTCTAAGGGCAGGACAGAAACAGCGCTGCGCTTCATCTTGCTGCTGATCATCGTGCCGCTGCTGACTCAGCAAATTAGCAAAAACTTGATAGTGGGTCCTATCGTTGACTACGTTCGCGAGAGTACTCAGGCGGCGGTGTTTCTGAATGAGGAGATGGAAGAAGAGGCGCTGCATGAGCTGCAGCGGTTTGAAGAAAAGCTGCGGTTTGAAGTTCTAATTGGTAAAGTGCCCCCCATTAACGAATTCAGAATTGAGGAGCAGGTGCGCGAGCACGCTTTTGAGCTAGAGGAGGAATATCGCGATCGCAGCGGCGATGCCGTCAAAAACGTCTTTGCGGATATCCTAGCAGCCGTTTCGTTTGCGGTGCTGCTAATGGCCTGCAGACGACAGGTAGCCACGCTCAAGGGGTTTATGGACGAGATTGTCTATGGCCTCAGCGATAGCGCCAAGGCATTTATCATTATCCTATTTACAGACATTTTTGTTGGCTTCCACTCTCCTCACGGCTGGGAAGTGCTGCTAGAAGGGCTCTCGCGCCATCTAGGTTTTGCCGCTAACCACGATTTTATCTTTCTATTCATTGCGACGTTCCCAGTTATTTTAGATACCGTTTTCAAATACTGGATTTTCCGATACCTCAATCGCATTTCGCCTTCGGCAGTGGCAACGTATAAAAACATGAATGAGTAAGTCAAGCTGCGCTGACCCATATTTGCCCTCTTAATTCTATGAAGCTGGCGCTGCTAGCGACGTTAGCTTCACAAAGGGCTCGTTTTGTTTAAAGAATACTTAATGAATTGCGGCAGACGGATGGAACTGTTAAGCAAGTGTAATATTTTGTATCTAGGCAGCTGTGAAACCCTGTAGCGTTTTTCTAGCGTGGCTTTACCTAAAAGCTTTCAACTGCTCGTTACGCATCTACACTATTGGCCCAATTCTCCGCCAGCCCCGTAGTTTGAGACCCTGCCGAGAGACTCCAAGCAAGATCTCTTCAGGATACCGCCCAATGGCGGGCGAGTCCTAGCGGCGTCTCAACTGAGCGCAGAAGCTGCAATGAGCCATTCGCGATAGTCGTATTTCAGTACGCGTGAGGCTATGCTCTCTCCCTCAGAGATCTCAGTTATTATTCCGGTCTACAACGGTGGGGCACTGTTTGAGCGCTGCCTTGAGGCGCTGTCTGCCATAAAGTCAGACTATCACGAGATCATTGTTGTCGCAGATGGTGACACCGATGGTTCCTGGCAAAAGGCGCAGGCGTTTGGCGCCAAAGTGATTCGCCTGCCTAGCTCAGGCGGCCCGGCCCGAGCTCGCAATATCGGTGCCGATGCAGCGACGGGTAAGGTTTTGTTTTTTACTGATGCCGATGTAGCGATTCATGCCGATACCCTAGCCAAGGTAGCGCAAGCATTTAATCAGAATCCAGCCTTAGCCGCGCTAATTGGCTCCTACGACGATGAACCTGGCGATTTTCGCTTTCTGTCTCAGTATCGCAATCTTTTGCATCACTATACGCATCAGACCTCTAAAGCAGACGCTAACACCTTTTGGGGAGCCTGCGGCGCTATCCGAGCAGACGTATTTCAGCAGATGGGCGGCTTCAGCGTTGCCTATCGCCGTCCAACCATTGAGGATATTGAGCTGGGCTATCGCCTGAGAGCAGCAGGACACCAGATTGCCTTATGCCGTGACGTGCAGGTGAAACATCTGAAGCGATGGACGGCTAGCTCAATGCTCAAGGCTGACTTCTTTTACCGCGCGCTGCCTTGGACTGAGCTCATCCTACGCGAGCAGCGGCTAGACAACGACTTAAATCTATCCATGGCCAGTCGTCTCAGCGTTGGGCTGAGCTACGTGCTGCTTTTAAGCCTTGCCATAATGCCATTAACTACAACTTTAGGCAGAGTTTGGTTGACAGTTAATTTACTGATTGCGACAGTGTGGATTGGGGGTCTACTGCAATTAAATTTTTCGCTGTATCGGTTTTTCTACATTAAGCGTGGACTTGGTTTTGCGCTTAGATCAGTTCCCTGGCACTGGCTGTACTACCTGTACAGCGGACTGGCTTTTGTGATTGGCACGCTGCGCCACTGGCTGAGGCAGCAGAAACGTCCGTCCATAAAAAGCTTAGAGGCCTAGGTCCCTGATCGCACAGTCCGCCAAAGGTTCATCCTGTCTAGTCTTTCTAGCGATTGCTTAAAGCTTTTAAGCAGCAAAATGCGCTCAGTCGATTCATACCAGACATCCACCTTTAGAGTGAACACCATGCTTTCCCCCTCTGTTCTTGTCATTGGCGCTGGCCCAGCTGGCCTAACTGCTGGCTATGAGCTTGCCAAGCACGACATTAGCTCAACAGTCTTAGAAAAAGCCGATAAAGTTGGCGGTATTTCTCGAACAGAAACCTACAAAGGCTACCGATTTGATATCGGCGGACATCGCTTTTTCACCAAGGTTGAAGAAGTCAAGGCGCTTTGGTACGAGGTGATGGGTGATGAGTTCATTCAGGTGCCGCGACTGTCTCGAATTTACTACAACGGCAGCTTCTTTCAATATCCGCTAGAACCCTGGGATGCGCTATCCAAAATCGGGCTCTATCAAAGCATTATGATGATGGGCAGCTATTTCAAGCGCAGAATGCGGCCGCTGCCCAGTGAAGAAAGCTTAGAAGAATGGGTGATTAATCGCTTCGGTGGACGACTTTACGCAACCTTCTTTAAAACTTACACAGAGAAGGTTTGGGGCGTCCCCTGCACAGAAATTCGAGCAGACTGGGCGGCTCAGCGAATTAAGGGCCTGTCCTTGAAAAAGGCCGTGGTGAACGCGCTGGTGGGCAGCAACGATACCAAGACGCTGATCAAAGAGTTTGACTATCCGCTGCTAGGTCCCGGCATGATGTGGGAGCGATTTCAGGAAAAGCTAGCGGCCAAAGGATCGCCGACGCTGCTCAACACCAACGTCATTCAGCTGGACCACGACGGTCATCGCATCACGCAGGTAATTGCTGAACAAGATGAGCAGCTGCTGAAGTTTTCACCCGAGACGGTTGTCTCCAGTATGCCAGTCGCACTACTGGCACAGAAGCTTAACCCGCGTCCGCCGGAGCCGGTTCTAGCGGCTGCTCGCGGTCTGAAGTATCGCGACTTTTTGATTGTGCCGATAATTGTCAACCAGGAGCATCTCTTCCCAGACAACTGGATCTATATTCACAGTCCTGAGTTCAAGGTTGGTCGAATTCAGAACTTTAAGAACTGGAGCCCAGCGATGGTACCCGACCCAAGTAAAACCTGCTTGGGGATGGAATATTTCTGTAGCGAAGGTGACGATCTGTGGGAGCTATCTGACCAGGAGCTGATTAAGCTAGCGAGCCGAGAGATTGTTGGGCTAGGCCTATTAGATAGTCTAGACAAGGTTGAAGACGGCACCGTGATTCGCCAGCACAAGGCCTATCCAGTTTACGATGGCGAATATCGTCAGCATCTGACTGTCCTGCAAGATTATTTCTCTCAATTTGAGAATCTTCAGACCGTGGGTCGTAACGGTATGCACCGCTACAACAATCAGGATCACTCAATGCTAACCGGACTGCTGGCCGCTAAAAACATTTTAGGTGAAGACCACGATCTGTGGAACGTCAACGTTGAGCGCTCCTACCATGAGAACTTTACCGATGAAGAATGGTCTAAGCTAAAGCAGCAATCTGGCAGCCGGGCGACTCGCTATCAGCCCCTATCACCGACAGCTTAGTCCTGGCTGGGAGCGCGCTATGACAGAGCTTGATTGTCCCTTAGTTTCAGTCATTATTCCGGTGTTTAACGATGCCGAGCGGCTGGCGCTATGCTTAGCTGCTTTGGCACAGCAGACCTATGCGCGATCGCGCTACGAGGTCATCGTTGTGGACAATGGTTCCGAGCAGCCGGAGCAGATACAGGCCGTAGCGGCTCCATACGATTGGGTAACGATCGCCATGGAGTCGACACCGGGCTCGTACGCTGCTCGCAATAAAGGGCTGACGCTGGCCCAGGGAGAAGTCATTGCTTTTACCGATGCGGACTGCATTCCAGCCGTTGACTGGTTGGAGCGTGGGGTTGCTCATCTGCGTCAGACGCCCAACTGCGGTCTCATCGCTGGCAGGATAGAGATCTTCTTTAAAGATCCGCAGCGTCCGACGTCAGTTGAGCTTTACGAGAGTATTACCGCCTTTCCTCAGGAGCGGCTGCTGAGTCAGTTTCACGGTGGAGCAACGGCAAATCTCTTTACGTGGCGAGCCGTCATCGATCGGGTTGGCGGCTTTGACGACCAGCTCAAGTCTAACGGTGACCTAGACTGGGGCAAGCGGGTTCATGCCCAAGGATACGAGCAGCGCTATGCAGAACAGGTGCTGGTTTTGCACCCGGCCCGGGCCTCTTTGGGCGAACTCTATGGGCGTACCCGGCGCTTAGTTGGTGGCTACTACGGCCTGCGGCTCAAGCAGGCCCAGTCGCTCGGGCAGCGTCAGGCCGTCTTTCTGCAGATGCTGCTGCAAAATCTGGTGCCGCCCGTATCTTTTGCCGTCAATGCGGCCTTAGATACCCGGCTGAGTAGCGTAGGCCAAAAGCTAAAAGTGTCTTGGGTAATGGTCTTAGTCCGCTATATCAGCGCCTGGGAGACATTGCGGCTAAAGCTGGGTGGTGTTTCGAGCCGAGCCTGAGGAGAGGCGATGCGGATTGCGTTTTTAGTAGCTGATTTTCCTAAGCTGTCGGAGACTTTTGTGATCAATCAGGTCACAGGGCTGCTCGACCGAGGCCACGAGGTCGATATTTACAGCGACCATATTGAGGATTGGTCAGTTGTCCATCCTGATGTCAATCGCTATGGCTTGCAAGGACGCACCTTTCTGATGCCGGCCTTACCGCAAAACTACCTTTGGCGCGTGCTCAAAGGGCTATGGCTAGGGCTGACGCATTTTCATAAAGCGCCAAGGTTAATGGTGCGATCGCTCAACTTATGGGCCTATGGTGAGCAGGCGCTAAACCTATGGCTGCTTTACACTGCGGCTGCTTTGGCAGATCGGCAGCCGACTTACGATATTGTTCACTGCCAGTTTGGCACTCAGGGCTATCGCGGGCTGGCTTTCAAACGCCTGCTACAGCCAACCCCTAAGCTGCTAGTGATGTTTCGCGGCCACGACATCAGCTGCTATCTCAACCAGGGTGGCGAGCGTGTCTATCGCCGGCTCTTCAAGCACGTAGACTACTGCCTGGCAAACTGCAACTTTTTTCGTCAGCGCGTGATTGAGCTGGGGCTAAGCCCAGACAAAATTTCAGTTCATTTTTCTGGGCTTGATGTGAGTAAGTTTACCTATCGGCCCCGGCAGATAGAGCCCGACCAGCCGGTGCGACTGGCCACGACCGGACGGCTGGTCGAAAAAAAGGGCATCGAATATGCGATTCGCGCCGTCGCTCAGCAGGCAAAGCAGTCTGACCTGGTCTACTTCATTATTGGTGACGGCCCCTTGAGACAGCCTCTGGAGGCCTTAATTCACGAGCTTGACGCAGATGACTACGTTCACCTGCTGGGCTGGCAAAATGAATCGGAAATTATTCAAACCCTGAACACCTGTCATCTGTTCATAGCCCCTAGCGTAACCGCCGCAGACGGCAACCAAGATGCACCAATCAATGTGCTTAAAGAAGCCATGGCGATGGGCTTGCCGGTGGTTAGCACTAACCATGGCGGCATTCCAGAACTTGTGGAAGAGGGAATCTCGGGCTTCTTGGTGCCGGAGCGAGATGCTGATGCGCTGGCAGAAAAGCTGAGTCGTCTATGCTCGCATCCCGAACGCTGGCCCGAAATGGGACGGGCCGGCCGCAGGTTTGTAGAGAGCCACTACAGCCTGAGCCATTTGAACGATCGGCTGGTGCAGATCTACCAGGCGCTGCTGAACAATTCGGAGGTTCCCCAGGCGGCTTCTATCCAGGATGCAAAGAGCAATGTAGCGACTGCAAACGGCGATTTCAACTACTCACTATCATCTTTGGAATAAGCAGTGATTATGTCTCATCCGAACGTTACCATCGTTGTCGTACCTAGAGAGCGCTTTAGCTATGCCCGTGCTTCTCTAGAAAGCCTGTATGAACATACGCAGATCCCCTTCAACCTGATCTACGTGGATGGCAATTCTCCTGGTAAGCTGAAAAGCTATTTAGCAGAACAGGCGCAGAGCAAAGGATTTAAGCTACTGCAAACCGACTATTATCTCTACCCTAACCAGGCGCGCAACCTG
>JAAHIA010000286.1 GCA_010671975.1 Leptolyngbya sp. SIO4C1
AACATCAAGCGGACTATTCGCCGTAGACCGTCACCATAATCTTTCGGCGGCGGGCCTTGTTATCGCAATCAATATGAAACACCTGCTGCCAGGTCCCAAGCAGAGGCTTGCCTGCCTGTACGGGCACCGTCAGCGATGGCCCTAGCCAGGTTGCCTGTAGATGAGAATGTCCGTTGCCATCGTGCCAAGTTTGCTCGTGGCCATATTCCCGACTGGGGGGAATTAAGCGATTGAGTATCTCCGGCAGGTCTTTTTGCAAACCCGGCTCAAACTCAATGGCACCAATCGCCCCCGTGCTGCCAATATTAAACACGTTGACTAGGCCGGCTTGAATGCCAGATTTTTTAACAATCTGCGTTAGCTGCTCAGTCAAATCGTGCATCTGACCGTGACCTTCAGTTGAGAGCTGAATATGCTCTTGGTAAACCATATACGCTACCTGCAAACGTCAAAGCTGCTGTAGAGCCACTGTATATCAAGCGTACAGTCGCGGCAGCGCTTAACGCACTCGACCTCATCTGCTGCTGGGTCAGCGCCAGCAAATTAGGCGCAGGACATTCACAACGCGGCGGCTGTCTTCACCGTGGCGCAGGCTGCTGTCAACCAGCTAAAGCAGCTAGCTACAGTATTCGCCCAGAGGCTGCTCGACTCAGGTATCGCCCCATGCCGGCTCGGCCTAGCCAGATCTCACCGTCGACGATTAGCTCACCGCGCAAAAAGACCTTCTGCACCTTGCCCTGCACGCTACGGCCCTCGAACAGAGAGTAGTCTACGTTGGAATGGTGGGTGCTGGCGCTGAGCGTATGCCGCTGATGGGGGTCAAATAGGACGATGTCGGCATCGCTGCCAACGGCGATTGTGCCTTTTTGGGGAAACAGGCCAAACATTTTGGCAGGGGCGGTGGCGGTCAGCTGCACAAAGCGGTTGAGGGTAATGCGGCCAGCGTTGACGCCGCCGTCATAGAGCAGCGACAGCCGAAACTCTACGCCGGGGGCACCGTTGGGAATTTTAGCAAAGCTGTCTTTGCCATACTGCTTAGATTTGAGAATGCCGTAGGCATTTTCGTTGAAGCAGAAGGGGCAATGGTCGGTCGAAACAATTTGCAGATCGTCAAACCGCAGCCCGCGCCAGAGCGCATGCTGGCACTCGTGGTTGCGCAGCGGCGGCGTCATCACATATTTGGCGCTTTCAAACCCGGGGCGGTCGTATTCAGACTGGTCTAGAAACAGGTAGTGCGGGCAGGTTTCAGCAAAGGCCGGAATGCCGCGATCGCGCGCCTCCACCACGGCCGCTAGCGCCTCCTTAGCTGAGAGATGCACAATGTAGACCGGCACCTCGGCCAGCTCAGCAATGCGAATTACCCGATGCGTGGCTTCGCCTTCCATCAGCTGCGGTCGGGTGAGCTGATGGTATTTGGGCGAAGTCTGACCAGCCTCTAGCGCCTCCTCGATCATCGCTTGAATGACGATGCCGTTTTCTGCGTGCAGGTTGACCATGCCACCGTGATCGCCCACTTTGCGCATGGTGCGATAGATGGCCGCATCGTCGACCATCACTACACCCGGGTAAGCCATATACAGCTTAAAGCTAGAGACGCCCTCCTGATTGATCAAGTCCGGCAGCTCAGCCAGCGCCGCGCGAGTCACGTCGGTGAGAATCACATGAAAGCCGTAGTCAACGCAGCACTGCGGCTCGGCAGCAGCCAGGCGACGATCGAGCGCCTGCTTAGGGCTGTCTCCTTTAAACTGCTGCGCAAAGTCGATAATGGTGGTGGTGCCGCCAAAGGCAGCGGAGCGAGTGCCGCTCTCAAAGCTGTCACAGGTTTCGACGCCGTTGCCCATCGGCGTTTCCATGTGCACGTGCACGTCGATGCCGCCCGGCATCACCAGCAGCCCAGTCGCATCGTGCTGCTCAGCCTCGTCGCTGTTTAGCTGACGGCCAATCGCCTCAACCTTGCCATTTTCAATCAGGATATCGGCTACATAGTCGTCAACGGCAGTGACGATGCGACCGCCTTTGATTAATACTTTAGTCATGCGAGTCTCCAGCCTGTGCCTTGTACGCGGCCCAGCCACCGTAGCTAGAGATATCCGGCCAGCCGTGCTCTTCAATCAGCACCTGTGGGTAGAGCATAGCGATCGCGCTGCCGCCGCCTGCTAGCATCACCTCGGCTGGATACATATTGGGCGGCTCGGTTGAGACCAGATAGTCGTACTGCTCGGCCGTGAGTTCATACAGCTCGCCGGGAATCGAGATGCCGTCCGACTCGACCCGATAGATGCCCGGATGCCAGCCATCTTTGACCGAATGCAGGCGATAGCTCGGGACGGTTTTGGCTTCTCTGAGAAACGTGGCCGACTGCAGGTTGCTGTGATCGGGCTGTCCGCGCAGGGCCGAGCCGCAGATAAAAACAACCTTGGCGCCATCGTGGGTCATAGAACCTTCTCCTGAATGCGCTAGCCACCAGATTATAAAGCCACCAGATTATAAAGTGACCGGCTAGAGAGGGCGGAAGGCTGAAATCTGACTGTACCTTGCGTTACAGAACAGCATGTATCTATACAAATATACTCATCGCAAAGCTTGAGGCAGTGCTGAAGGCCGTACTAGGGATGCTGAGTTTGCCTGTCTGCCACGAGTCTATCCGGGGAGCCATGCGAATGACGCAAGAGACCAAATCGAAACCGATGCCAGACGCCGCCTTGCGCGTGGATGGCAACCGGCTGATGCAGACGCTGACTGAGATGGCTGCGATTGGCGCATTGCCGAACGGCGGCGTGCGGCGGCTAGCGTTTAGCGCGGAAGATAGTCAGGCGCGCAGCGTCATGCAGGGCTGGATGGAAGCCGCTGGGATGCGCGTTCACATCGACACGGCCGGCAATTTGATTGGGCGCTATCCGGGGCGCTTTGCCGATGCGCCCGCGCTGGCAACCGGCTCTCACCTAGACACGGTGCCAAATGCCGGCATCTATGACGGCGTCTACGGTGTGCTAGCTGGGCTAGAGGTCGTGCGAACTTTGCGCGATCGCAAGCTGCAGCTCAACCATCCGCTAGAGGTGATTGTCTTTGCCGACGAAGAGCGAACCATGATTGGCAGCAAAGCCATGGCCGGCCAGGCCAGCTTTGACCCTGAGCACTATGCGCACCCGCACTATGCACCGATTGAACCCAGCCTTGGCCGCATCGGCGGCGACTGGTCGCAGCTGGCCGCCGCCAAACGCGAGCTGGGTAGCCTGGCCGCTTTTGTCGAGCTGCATGTAGAGCAGGGACCGGTCCTAGAAGCCGCCGGCAATCCGATGGGTCTGGTCAGCGGCATCGTGGGTCAACGCCGCTATGTGATTGCGATCGAAGGTCAGGCCAGCCACGCTGGCACCACGCCAATGCCGATGCGCCAGGATGCTTTGGTGGCCGCCGCGCAGGTCGTGCTAGCGGTAAATCGCATCGGCTGCGCTCAGACCAGCGGGCTCAGCGGCGAGCAGGTAGCCACCGTCGGCGCGATGAAGCTCTCGCCCAACGTTGCCAACACCATTCCCGGCAAGGTCGAGATGACGCTGGACATTCGAGATTTGTCTAATCAGTGCTTAGACCAAATGGTAACAAGTTTAGAAACAGAAATGAGCGCGATCGCAGCCGCCACCCAGACCCGCATTCAGCTTAAGCCGCAGCTGAGAAATGAGCCGGTGCCTGTAAATTCTCACATCTATAACACCATTGCTCAGGTCTGCCGCCAGCTAGAATTCAAGGCTCAAACGCTGCCTAGCCGCGCCAGCCACGATGCTCAAGTGATTGCCAGCATCACCGATATGGGCATGATTTTTGCTCCTAGCGCTGCCGGCATCAGCCATTCTGAGACCGAATACACGGCCCCAGAGCACTGCATTCAAGGCGCAAATGTTTTACTTCATACCCTCCTACAGCTCGATCGGCACTACTGCTGCTCCGAGCGCCGCGCCGCTCAGGCGGCAATCTGAAGTTTAAAGTTTTGCTGAGCTTTTCTAGAAAGCCAGTCAAATGTTGATATTGTCCAACGATAAAAGAGTGAACAATTGTCATGGCGGTTAGCGCAGACAGGTCTTCTTCATTAGCAGCTTCAGAACAGCAGTCAGGTGCCTCAGCTGCACAGGTGCAGACGGCACTCGCCGAGGCAGCGGGCGTCTCTTTGAGAGCGGTGACCAAAGCTTACGGTCCGGTCACCGCCATTGAGAATCTAACGCTAGATATTCCAGCTGGGGCCTACTGCTGCTTGCTAGGGCCGAGCGGCTGCGGCAAAACCACAGCGCTGCGCGTCATCTCCGGGCATGAGACGCTCACCAGCGGTCAGGTCTTCATTGGCGATCGCTGCGTCAATCAGCTGCCGCCCGCTAAGCGCAACACGGCCATGATGTTTCAAAGCTATGCGCTATTTCCCCATAAAACAATTTGGCAAAATGTTGAATTTGGGCTCAAAATGCAGCGCCTGCCGCGCGCTGAGCGTCGCGATCGCGTTGCCGAGATTTTAGAGCTCGTGGGGCTTAGCCACACCGCCGAGCGCAAGCCGCAGCAGCTCAGCGGCGGACAGCAGCAGCGCATTGCCCTAGCCAGAGCCCTGGTGACGCGACCGCAGGTTTTGATGTTAGATGAGCCGCTCAGCGCCCTCGATGAGAACCTGCGCGTGCGCATGCGAGGCGAGCTGCGCAAGATTCAAAAGCAGTTTGGCCTCACCTTCATCCAGGTCACACACCATGTAGAAGAAGCGTTTTCGCTCTCCGATCAGATTGTGGTGATGAATCACGGCCACATCGATCAGGTGGCAACGCCCACTGAGCTATACAACACGCCGGCCTCTCAGTTTGTTGCTAAGTTTATCGGCGACAATAATATCTTCCCCGGTAAGGTGGTTCGATGTGAGTCTGGCAGCAATCGAAGTGACGGTAAGGGCCTGATTGAGCTCGCAGTAGCCGACCTGGGCCGCTTTTTTGCAACCGGCTATCCGGTGCAGCCAGGGACTGAAGCGGCCTGCTGCATTCGTCCCGACCTGCTGCAGCTGCAGCTCGCGCAGCCAGAGATACAGCAGCCAGAGACGTCAGCCGAGAGCGACGGCCAGGGGCCGGTCAACGCCCTCAGAGCCCGGATTACCCAAGTTGAGCTCACCGGCTATGTCACCCGGGTCTCACTGATGGCTGAAGCTACCGGACAGCCGCTGCTGCATACGCTGCGCACCGCAGATTGGAACAAGCTTGCCTTGCAAGAAGGCCAGACCGTTTTACTGAAATGGTCTGCGCATGACTGTGTTTTTCTGGCCTATTAGGAGCCTATTGGGAAAGATTTATGGCTAATATCTCTCGTCGTAAACTGCTCTACACCGGACTAGCTGCAGGCGCAGCCATTGCCACGACGCGATGTGCGAGTAGCGAAGCGCCGGCGGGCACGCCTAACAATCCTGCTACCGGCCCCGAAGTCAACACTAACCAAACCAAAGATGTCACGCTGCGCCTGATTGGCACTGGCGTCTCCCAAATCAACGAGATTCGCGATAAGGCCGAAGAAGATCTGGGCTTTAAAATAGAAATGCGGGCCTTGAGCACCGAAGAAAACAACCAGATCGCGATCACTCAGCCCGAGCAGTACGACATCTTTGACGGCGAGTATTTTAGCCTGCCGCTGGTGGTGCCTTCTGGCAATCTCAAGCCAATTGAGGTCGCTAGAATCAAAAACTGGGACAAGATTGTGCCCTTTTTCACCTCAGGTGAATTTGAGGGCATGCCGGTTGAGACCTCTCAGGGAACTGCGCCCTACAGGGTGATGTATTTGGTTGGCCCAGAGTCGGCCAAGTTTTCTGATGCGCCTACCGATCACGCGACGCTGATTCCCTTTCAATATAATGCCGATACGCTTGGCTATCGGCCCGACGCCGTCAGTCGTCAGATAGAAAGCTGGGGCGAGCTTTTCAATGAAGAATTTAGAGGCAAGACGGCGATTCTCGATATCCCTCAGATTGGCATTATGGACGCGGCCATGGTCGCTGAATCACTAGGATTGATGAGCTTTGCCGATAAGGGCAACATGACGCGGGCTGAAATCGATCAGATCACCGAGATTCTCAGACAGCAAAAGGCCGATGGTCAGTTCAGAGCCTTCTGGAAGACCTTCGATGAGTCGGTCAACCTAATGGCCTCCGGTGAGGTAGTGCTGCAGTCGATGTGGTCGCCAGCGGTGACAGCCGTTCAGGCGCAAGGGATTGAGTGCATCTATGCGCCGTTGAAAGAAGGCTATCGCGGCTGGGGTGGCGGCGTCGGTCTGTCTAACAGTCTCGAAGGCGTCAAGCTAGATGCGGCGTATGAATATCTCAACTGGATGCTTGAAGGCTGGGTGGGGGCTTTCTTAGGCCGTCAGGGCTACTACAGCGCCGCGCCTGAACCTGCCAAAACTTATATGTCAGACGCTGAGTGGGCCTACTGGTATGAAGGGAACCC
>JAAHIA010000287.1 GCA_010671975.1 Leptolyngbya sp. SIO4C1
CCGATGAGGGGGCGCGTTTGACCAATGCGCATGTGGTTGGGGCCTGTGCAACGGCGCTTGGCGTGTCGGCGGACTGGCTGCTCAGCCTGTCGGATCGGCCCGAAAGCGCGGCAGAACTGCTGGCGTCGTCGATTGCCATGACCGAAGCGCCCCGCGCGCTGGTGGATGAGCGCATCTATGAATGGCACCGCGAGGCAGCGGGGTACAAAATCCGCCATGTGCCTGCGACCCTGCCGGATATGCTAAAAACCCGCGCGGTGCTGGAATGGGAATATGCGCCACATTTGGGGCGCACTGCCGATCAGGCCATCGGGGCATCCGAAGATCGGCTGGCATGGATGCGGCAGGCAGGATCAGATTATGAGATCGCGATGCCGATCTACGAGATCGACAGTTTTGCCAAAGGCGTTGGCTATTACGAGGGGCTATCCGCCGCGATCGGCAGGGCTCAGTTGAAGCAGGTTTGATTTAGCTAGAAGCCAAGACAACTGTCTGATCGACATATTGCGCTGGCCGTCTAATAAAAGCACAAATTGTGTCTAATTCCAGACCTGCTGCTGGCATAGAAGAAACAAACTTTAACTCTGTTCGCCACCGTACCAAGTGGCGTAAACAATAGGCTGCTTCATCCATTCTTGGCTGGTTTAACCCCGAGCATTAGCAGAATGTCTACATGCGTGGCTAAAGCGCCGTTCAGTTAATTTGTCTGGCTTCCTCTACCTAAAGCAGGAACTTTTGCTTAACTATCGACTTTGTGTGAGCCAATTCAGTGACTATCCGCTAAGGTGATCGTGTAGATAGGTATCAAGTGATTTAAATCAAAGCAAAGAATTCGCTGATGCCCGTAGTAGGCGCAGCCTTTAGTTAGCTTTTAAGTGAATTTAATAAAGCGATTGACACAGTGTTTTTTCCGTAAATCTGCGGACCTAAGAGATTCCGTTCATAGCCCTGGACGATTATAGTCGGCATAGTTACCCTTAGAGGGAAGCCCTACTTCAGTATCTACATCTTCAACATCGACATCTACTGGCTTCTGTTCTCTCTACCATCAGGGCAATTGCCGGCAAACTTTGCTGGCTGACGCGAAATGCGACTGTATAAACTCTTAATGCTTTGGGGATAGCAATGGCAGTTGCCATTACACGAGGAACACTACCAGGGTTAGTCGCGGCCACTGTGTCGGTTTGCTGGGCAGTTGCTTCACCAGCAGCAGCCCAGGTAACTACTGGATTTACAGGAGACTATGCACCAGAAAATTGGCAGCTGTTTAACGGCAACGCCGATGGCTCAATTGACGTGTCTAGCGCCCCTGAGTCAGTTCAGCTAACCGGCGGCAACCAGGCGGACGACCTGAACTGTAGCAGCACGAGCCTATCTCTGTTAGAGGCGTCAAAGTGCTTGCCGGGTGTCACTAACTGGTATATCGAGGTGCCCGAAGATAGTCTGCTCTCCTTTCGCTGGTCTTATCAAACGGCAGACTCAGGCGGACCTGGCTTTGATTCATTTGGCTATGTGATTGAAGACTTTCCACCGCCTCAAGGCGACGGGCAGCCGTTTATTGAGCTGATTGATATTGGTGGACCGCTGCAGCAGGTAGGGGTCACTCAAATTCAGGTGGCGGCTAAGCGTATCTTCGCTTTGCAAATTGCCACTGACGACAACCGCTATGGCGCAGCTACGGTGATCATCGATCAGTTCACGGCAACGTCGCTAGCGCCGGAGCCTTGCCCAGATAGCCCAGAGGCTGCTTCAGCCGACAGCTGTCCGCCTGAAGAACCTGAGCAGCCCGAAGAGCCTGAGGAACCGGTATCGGTGCCTGAGCCGACTAGCGCGATCGCGCTGGGGCTGTTTGGCTTGGGCGGCTGGGTGCTGCGACGGAAGCGACGCTAGGGATAAATAGCAGCGCCGGTTTCTGGCTCGAACAGATGAATGTGGTCAGGCAGCAGCGACAGCGCGATTGTCTGACCCAGCTGAGGAATTTGCTCAGCTTCGAGCCTGACCTGCAGCTGCTCGTCGCCCAGCGCCACGGCCAGGTAGGTTTCACTGCCTAGCGCTTCGACCCGTTCAACAGTGACCGACAAATTTTTGGGCGCAGGCGCGCTCAGGCGCAGATGCTCGGGTCGAACGCCCAGCGTCAGCGTCTGGCCGCGATAGCGCGCGAGCACCGCCTGCCAATGGCCGGGCAGCGTCAGCCGAAAGGCCGAATGGACAATCACCAGCGGTGGCTGCACCTGCACCGAGAGAAAATTCATCGGCGGTGAGCCAATAAACGCAGCGACAAAGCGGTTGGCAGGCCGATGGTAGAGCGCTAGCGGCGGCGCTACCTGCTGAATTTGACCCTGGTTCATCACGGCAATGCGATCGCCCATGGTCATCGCCTCAATCTGATCGTGCGTGACGTAGATAGTTGTGGTCCCGAGCTTACGCTGCAGGCTAACAATCTGAGCCCGAGTTTCGGTACGCAGCTTGGCATCTAGGTTTGACAGCGGCTCATCCATCAAAAAGACGGCCGGGCTGCGGGCCATGGCTCGACCCAGCGCCACTCGCTGCTTTTGTCCGCCCGAGAGCTGACGCGGCAGCCGCTGCAGCAGCGCTTCAATCTGTAAGATTTGAGCAATCTCAAGCACCCGCTGATAGATTGCCTTTTCAGCCGGCGGCCAGTACCGCAGACCTTTGGGCAGCCGTCGCGACAGCGTAAATAGCAGCTGCTGCCAGGGCGTCGACCGCTCAGCTGACTGGGCGCGCCGCAGCCCAAACGCCAGATTGTCATAGACCGTCAGGTGCGGATAGAGCGCGTAGCTTTGGAAAACCATTGCGATGTCGCGCTGCTTTGGCGGCAGCTGATTGACGAGCCGATCGCCCACGCGAATATTGCCGCCAGTCACCTCCTCTAGCCCTGAAATCAGCCGCAGCAGCGTGCTCTTACCACAGCCAGAAGGCCCCACAAGCACCATAAATTCACCGTCGGCCACCGTCAGGTTGATGCGCCGCAGGACGCTCACACCGTCAGCTGATCGGTCACGCCCTTGGCGCGCGAAAGTTTTGTCACGCCCTTGGCGCGCGAAAGTTTTGTAGAGATTTTCTAGAACGACTTGAGCCACAGTAAGCGCTAAGTGAACCAGCTGATTAGTAGTTTAGCGGCAGGCGGCAGCCGAAAACAGCAATCCACAGGTCAGCAAGCTTGGGAACACGGCAATCGAAAGCCGCCAAGACCTCCCTCGGCGAGCGTCCCCGCGTCTTTCCCAATCCCTTGATCCCGACCATTTCCCTTCCCTATTCTTCTGAATCATCGGTTTGCTCGCTCGGCAGCAGAACCGCAACGATTGCCTCGCTGCGGCCGGGCGTAAGGATGCGATCGCACGGCTGGCTGCGGCCCTGACGCGGTACCGCTGCCATCGAAAGCTGCGCAGTGCGGTCTTCGTTGGTAATCACCGTGAAGTCTGTCTCTGACGGTGCCGGCGTGACCGCTGCTAGCCGATCGCCGGTCTGTGAAAACTGGAAAGACTGCGACCCGATCCCGCCGCGACTGCTGCGCTTCAGGGCTGAGAGCGGCATGCGCTTGGCGTAGCCTTTAGTAGAGATCAGCAGCAGGTCGCCTGCCTGAGCAACCCAGAGGCAGCTCACAATAGATTCTCGCTTTGTAATGCGGATAGCCTGCGTTCCCTGCGAATTGCGACTAGCTTCAGGCAGCTGGCTGTCGTCAATCGCAAAGCGCAGCAGCCGACCGCTCGAGGTGGCTAAAATCAGGTCGTCGCCGAGCCCTGCCGGCAGGGCATATCTGAGCTGGTCACCGGCTTTGAGTTTGATAGCCGTCAGCCCTCGACCGGTCAGGTTGGTAAACTCGGCGATGGCGACCCGCTTGATCCGCCCCTGCGCGGTGACCAAAATGAGGGACGATGGCAGCGTTGGCTGCAGGACAATCGATGCCACCACGGCCTCGGGATCGTTGCCAACTGCGTCCGGCAGCAGGTTGACCAGCGGCACTCCTTTTGACTGCCGCTGCGCCACTGGAATATCGCCGATATTGAGCGTGTAGGCTTTGCCATCCTGCGTCAGCACCAGCAGCTCTGAATTAGTCAGGGCAAATTCGGTCTGCAGCACCAGCTCATCGGTCTCGCTCAGGCTTTTGCTGGCCGATGCCTGCTTGGCCTGCCGTCGCTGAAAGGTTCGCTGCGAGAGCCGCCGAATGTAGCCCTTGTTGGTAATTTCGACAATGGTTTCTTCTTCCTCTTCTTCGGCGACAATGTTGGCAAGGCGCTGCGTTTCGGCTGCCCGCTCTTCAGCGGTCTGAATTTTAGTGCGGCGCTCGTCGCCAAAGCGCTTTTTGAAAGCGCGCAGATCTTTCTTGAGGGCCTTCAGCAGCACCTTGCGATCGCCCAGCAGCGCCTGCAGCTGCGTTCGACGTTCGCTCAGCTGCTCGTACTTATTCAGCAAATTTTCTTGCTCTAGGCCAACCAGCCGCCGCAGCGGCATGGCAAGAATCGCGTCGGCCTGACGTTCGCTGACGCCAAACTGCGACTGCATCTCTGCTTTGGCCGTGGTGCCGTCAGGAGCGGCTCGCAGAATTTCAATGACCTCATCGATGTTGTCGAGCGCGGTCAGCAGCCCTTCAGAAATGTGAAGCTTGTTTTCAGTATCGGTCAGCTCATGCTGGTACTGGCGCGTCAGCGTGGCCTCCCGAAACTCCAAAAAGGCTAGCAGCATCTCGCGCAGCGATAGCTGGCGCGGCTGGCCCTGGTCAAGCGCCAGCATGATGGCACCAAAGTTAGTCTGCAAAGGCGTCATGCGATAGAGATCGCTGAGCACCAGCTGCGGCTGCACCTCGCGCTTGAGCTCAATCACCACCCGCATGCCGTCGCGATCGCTCTCGTCGCGAATATCGGCAATGCCGTCAATTCGACCCTGGTTGACTAGGTCGGCTACTTTCTCTATCCAGCCAGCCTTGTTTACCTGGTAGGGCAGCTCGGTCACCACGATGGCGTTGCGTCGCTGCCGCCCGCGCCCCGGCCGAATCTCCTCAAAGGTGGCCACGCCGCGTATAGGAATGCTGCCGCGCCCGGTGCGGTAGGCGGCCCGGACGCCTTTGATGTCAGTAATCTCGCCGCCGGTAGGAAAATCCGGTCCAGGAATCAGCTGAAACAGCTTCTCATCTGATAGCTCAGGCCGATCGATCAGCGCCACGAGCCCGTCAACGATCTCATTTAGGTTGTGAGGAGGAATATTAGTGGCCATTCCCACCGCAATGCCGGAGCTGCCGTTGAGCAGCAGGTTAGGCAGCTGAGCCGGCAGTACCACCGGCTCCTGCTGGGAGTTATCAAAGTTATCGGTAAAGTCAACAATCGCCTCACTGATGTCGCCGAGCAGGGTTTCGCTGCTGACTGAGGCCAGCCGCGTTTCGGTGTAGCGCATGGCCGCTGGCGGGTCGTTGTCAACCGAGCCGAAGTTGCCGTGCCCGGCCAGCAGCGGATAGCGGCTAGAAAAGTCTTGCACCATTCGCACCAGCGCGTCGTACACTGCCTGGTCACCGTGGGGATGGTATTTACCTAGCACATCGCCCACCACGCGAGCGCATTTACGAAACGGGCGATCGGGCGTCAGCCCCAGCTCGTGCATGGCGTAGAGAATGCGCCGATGGACCGGCTTTAGCCCGTCGCGGACGTCTGGCAGGGCGCGACCCACAATCACGCTCATGGCATATTCCAGATATGAGCGCTGCACCTCTGTATGTAAAGAGGTGATAATGATCTGTTCGTCGGAAGGAAGCATATTGAGCTGTTTTGCCATGAGTCGCGTTTCTAAAAAGCTAAATAGCCTGATCAATGCTGTACCTTATAGGCAAGCGTTCAAAAGCTGCAATACTAAAGTGATAATTTAAGTAGTCATGAGCAGCGAGCTGCTTCTGATAAATCATGTGATTGGGGGCCGTTCATCTACCTAGCTGGCTGAGTTCAGCCATTTGAAAGTCAGTTTGATAGAGTCAGTTCGACAGCGTCAGTTTGATAGCGTCAGTCTGACAGCGTTGAATCGGGGCTCTGCTGTCATCAATCCCCGTTATTTTCAATCGACCGCCTATGAAGACCGTTTTGATTGTGGAAGACGACATGATTAATGCTCGTGTCTTCTCAAAAATTTTGACCAAGCGGGGAGGTCTCCTCGTTAAACATACTGAGAATGTGGAAGAAGTCATGCAAATCGCCCAAAGCGGCGAAGCTGACATTATCCTGATGGATGTTTCTCTGTCCCACAGCGTTTATCAAGGTAAGCCGGTTGGTGGCATCCGAATTACGCAGATGCTGAAGGCTGATTCGGCTACGGCTAACTTACCCATCATCTTGGTCACCGCTCATGCAATGGACGGCGATCGAGAAAACTTTTTGCAGCAAAGCGGGGCAGATGGCTACATTTCTAAGCCCATCGTAG
>JAAHIA010000288.1 GCA_010671975.1 Leptolyngbya sp. SIO4C1
ATTCCGGCTAAACTAACACAAACGGATGCCAAGCCCCGAAAGCTCGTTCATGATGGCGTTCCACTTATCTTTGAGGTGGCGGCGCTAAGCCACTCCTAGCAAAGCTTTTCAGCTTTGGAGATGTCTATTAGCGCGATGCGCATTGCTCACCTGCTGACGCATCCAGCAGCGGTTGATTTTTTAGCGCAGGGCGAAGAGCGCAACATGCTCAACGCGCTTTTAGGCGAAATTGATATTCAAATTACCGAGCTGCCCATTGAGCCGCAGTCGCGCTTAGTGAATGCAACCATTGGCGATATCGAAGTGAGAGGTAAAGGCACCTTTATCATTGTGGCCCTGAGGCGATACAGCGGTGAAACGCTGATTCATCCCGATCAAGAAACCGTCCTAACTGCTGGCGATTCGGTTTTGATCATGGGCCACCAAGACGATATGCCCAAGTCTATTCAGCGACAAACGGCCCGGCGAGAGCTGCGCTATCGAGGGGCTCAAGTTCGTCAGCGCCGATAGTGGGTTGCTAAGTGAGCGCACTTCAAGATGGTGGACAATCGTGCAGACCGCTGCAGCGCGCCTATGCTGCCGCTGCTCAGTCTGCAACGGCTCGGTTTTTACCGGCGCTCTATTGAGCGCTGTAACCCTGCATGTTTTCGGGGCGCAGCGGCTTGAGCACGCGAGCCGACTGACCAATTAAGCCCTCAGACCCCTTGACCACCAGCAGATATTTGCCAGCCTCTAGGCGATTGCGGTAGGGCAGCGCGTCGCCGCTGCCAAAGGCTAAGCCGGCACCGCCGCCGACAATGAAGCTGCCGAGTGCGCCAGAGGCCGCCCCGAGCAGGCCGCTAATCAGCTTGTTACCGAGCGTGCCGGCCCAGGCAAAGGTATTGAGCCCGGTGATGCTGTCAAACAAAACACCGGCCACAAAGCCGAATGGCACCAGCCATAGGGACATCAGGCGCATTTGTTTGCGGGCCTGATCGTTCGGGTCAATCAGGCCGTATTCGTCCGCTGACTGATAGCCTCGACCGAGAATGGCGACTTTTTCTAAAGGGACATTGGCCGACTCTAGGGCAGAATACGCTTCTTCGGCTTTGATGCGATCGCTCAGCACAGCAACAAGGTAGTTCATTTTGGCAAAGGGTAGGTCACGCTGTTTATTATCTCGCGCTGGCGAGCAGCCCTATAAAAATTGCGATCGCTCGGCCTGCCGTAAAGTTTTGCTATAGCACCCGCCCTGACTTTGGGAAAACTTAATCAAGTTTTTAAGGCTAACTGGCTAGACAGCTTCTGCCTAGCTGCCACACTTTAGACAGTTCAGCTGAATTTGATTTGGCCTAATTTTTCCGTCTGTCGCGACGCTATCTAACCAAAGCCTATGACCACCGGCCGTTTGTCTCCGCTGCGTCAGCAGCTGCGCGATCGCAAAAATGACTGGGTGCAGCAGTATTTCAAAGCGCGGATTGAGTCGGTGCGCGATCCGTTTCGGGTGGCGCTGCGGCCAGCGCCCTATCGATTTTTGCTGATTTTGAGCCACATGCGCTCGGGGTCATCGCTCCTGAGCCATCTGATCAGCGCCAACCCTGAGATCATTGGCTATGGCGAAACCCATCTAGAATATGCCGAGGCAGCAGACTTTAAGCGGCTGCTAGAGAACCTCTACTGGCATGCGCAAGAGTTTCGCACGCTGAGCGACTGGCAAAAGCTGCGCATGCACCATCGCTATGCAATGGATAAGGTGCTGCACAATAAGAAGTTTTTAACCGACAGCTGGCTGACCTCAGCGTCGGTCTACGCCATTTTTCTACTGCGCCAGCCGGCGCGCAGCCTAGCCAGCATCGCCGATCTCAAACCTGACTGGGACGAGTCAAAGACGCTGACCTACTATACCGAGCGGCTGACGAAGCTGGTGGACTACGCTCAGCTAATTGACAGCCCGCAGCGTACGCTGCTGCTCACCTATGAGCAGCTGTTAAACGATACGGCCGCAGCGCTGTCGACGCTACAGCAGTTTTTGCAGACCCAGGCCTCGTTTTCAGAAAACTATCAGCTGCTGAAGACGACCGGCATGAAGGGCGTTGGCGACTCGAAGGGCAGCATCAAAGCCGGCAAGATTGTGCGATCGCAGCGTCAGCTTACCCACCGTGTTGCGCCTGACGCGCTCGCTCGGGCGCAGGCGAGCTACGACTCGACCACAGAGCGGCTGAGCCAGCTGTGCAGCACGATTGATAGCTTTAGCTAACCATTCACTCTACAAAGCGCTATGAGAAAGATTTTCCTGATGGGGCTGGCGGCAATTTTGAGCGCGCTGCTGCTAGCGAACTGGCCTCAGCCAGCGATGGCCCACGATCCGCACGACGTGGTGCAGCAGATTGAGCTTTCGCCAGACTACGCGCAGGACCAAACGCTTTTTCTGCTTGTGCGCGGCAGCTTTTTAAAGTCAACCGACGGCGGCCAGCACTGGCGCAGACAGGTGCGAGGGCTGACCCATCGCGGTGCGCTAACGGCGTTTGCGCTATCGCCTCAGTCGCCCGAACAGCTCTATCTAGTGGCCAACGGCGACGGGGTCTATCGCTCTGACGATGCCGGCGAAACCTGGCAGCCGGCCGCTCAGGGGCTCGCAGAAACAGCGCTGACGCAGATTGCCACCGCTCGCGATCGCGTCTTTGTCGCGGGCGAAAGCGGCCAGCTCTATCGCAGCGTTGACGGCGCTCCCTGGTCGGTGGCCTATACGGCCGCTGCCCCCATCAGCGCCATGGCAGTCTCACCGGACCAGCCTGAGCAGGTGCTGCTGGGCGATCGCGACGGTCGAATTTATCAGCCGGCCCACAGCGGGCAGACCTGGCTGAGCGCCGCCACGCTCGATAGCCCAATCACTCAGATTGCCTTTCCACGCGACGCTGCCGATGCGCAGACCGTCTATGTCGGGACGGCCTCGGCCGGCGTCTTTCGCAGCCGCGACGGTGGGCAAACGTTTAGCGCCGTTAACCAGGGGCTTAGCGATCTGAATGTGCAGGATATAGCAGCGGTGGATGAGCGCGATCGCGTGCGGCTATATGCTGCGACTGCAACTGAGGGCGTCTTCTATTCGGACGATGGCGGCGATCGCTGGCAGCCGCTCAGCCTGGGGCTCACCCGCACTGACCAGGCCGATCGCATGGGCCATCCGCACTTCACTCAGCTGAGTCTGTCGCCAGCGTTTGAGCAGGATGGCGTCCTCTTTGTCAGCGGCTTCAACGGCCTGTTTAAGACCGCCGATCGCGGCCAGAGCTGGACAGAAGTGAGCACGCTGCCGGTCAATATTGTGATTGGCCTAGCCCTGTCGCCCAGCTACGGAGACGACCAGACGCTGGCTGTGGTCAACTATGTGGGCGAAGCCTATCTCAGCCAGGATGCAGGCGCTACTTGGGAACCGATGGCGCAGGGGCTGGCGCAGCCCTACTTTACCGGTCGGCTTGCGGCCGTTGATCCCAACGAAGACGAACGCCGCTTCCAAGATGTGGCCTTCTCGCCCAGCTATCCAACCGATCAAACTATTTTTGCCACGCTGCTGCAGAACGGCGTGCTGCGCTACCAGCAGGGGCGCTGGCGGCTGCATCGCCTTCAGCAGTGGGAGCGAGCGCTGACGCTCGTCCCTTCACCCAGCTATGCCAGCGATCGCACGCTGTTTCTGGGCACCCAAAAAGGCCGCATTTACCGCTCGACCGACGGCGGACGCAGCTATGACCCAGTCGGTCAGATTGAGGCACAAGCCGGCAATGAATCGCCTTATCTGGTCATTTCGCCTAATTTTGCAGCTGACCAAACCCTGTATATGACCGGTCCAGCCGGGGTGTATCAAACCACAGATGCTGGTCAGACTTGGCAGCCGGTGACAGACGCTGCCCAGTTTCAGACTAAAGGCAGCTTTCGCTTAGCCATCTCTCCAGACTATGCCCAAGATCAAATGCTGCTGCTAGCGACCAGCGCTGGCCTCTACCAGACTGTCGATGCTGGTCGCAGCTGGCAGGCAGTCACGGGTCTTGCAGCGGAGGCAGCGCCCTACGTTGAGGCGGTGGCAATTTCACCGAACTACGCCGTCGATCAGACCTTCTTCGTCAGCCTGCGCGGGCAGGGCCTGATGAAGACTACCGACCGAGGTCAGACCTTTGAGCCGGTAGGAGACGCGACGCTGCCCTTTGCAATTGTCACCAACTTTGAAGCGGCCACCATGCCGCTGGTGATCTCGCCCAGCTTTGCCACTGACCAAACGCTCTATGGCTTGGGCGCTGTGTCTTCTGAGATCTTTCGCTCTACCGATGTCGGGGTGACTTGGGAAACCCTGCCGCTGCCGAACTCGCCCATCTTTGAGGCCTACCGGCAGCGGCAGTACGGGCCGCTGATGCGAGCTCAGCTTTGGCTCCATGTCTATCGTTCACGGCTGCTGAAGTGGGGCATTGCCGCGATCGCGGCGCTAGCGAGCTATGGTCTTTTGAGCTATCTGCCACTAGAAAAGCGGCTGCCGCTCAGCCGCCGTCAGATCAAGCTAGGCGGCACGGTGGCGGTCTTTGCCATAGCGCTAGCGGTGCTGCTATACGGGTAGAGGGGTAAGCCGAATCGCTAGTATGGGCGTGAGCAGTTCTTCCAAGAGTTTTCTATCATGGCTATCCGCTCTCAGCTTCCCCTTCCTGCCTTCTTTGAGCCAGCGCGCGTTGGCGAGATCTGGCGCGTGCCTTACGAAGCTCGCGCAGCGCAGGCTAGAGACTGGGTCCAGACGCATGATATTGCACCGGCTAGCGTAGACGAGCGGCGCATCTGTCTGCTAGCCATCGATGTGCAGAACACGTTTTGCGTGCCTGACTTTGAGCTGTTTGTCGGCGGGCGCTCGGGCAGCGGCGCTGTTGAAGACACCAGACGGCTGTGCGAATTTATCTATCGTCATCTCGGTGTAATTACTGAGATTGTGCCGACAATGGATACCCATCGCGCGGCGCAGATTTTTCATGCCTATTTCTGGGTCGATGCCGTCGGGCAGCCGCCGCCGCCGATGACCACCATCAGCTTTGAAGACGTGCAGCAGGGACGCTGGCGGGTTAACCCTGCGATCGCACCGAGCCTGGGCCTCAGCTCTGAACGGCTGCAAGCGTTTGCTCATCACTACGCCCGTCGCCTCAGCCAGGCTGGCAAATATCCGCTGACCATTTGGCCCTATCACTCCATGCTGGGCGGCATTGGCCACGCGCTAGTCTCTGCTTTTGAAGAAGCCTGCTTTTTCCATACGCTGGCTCGCCAGAGCCAGACGCGGTTTGAGCTTAAAGGCGGCAACCCGCTCACTGAGAACTATTCCATCTTGAGCCCAGAAGTGCTCGACGACCCCGAAGGTCAAGCAATTGCCCAGAAAAACGCAGCGCTGATTCAGCACCTGCTGACATTTGATGCCATTGTCGTGGCCGGCCAGGCCAAAAGCCACTGCGTCGCCTGGACGGTGGACGATTTGCTCAGCGAGATTCAGGCCACCGACGCCGCCCTGGCTCAGAAAGTCTATCTGCTAGAAGACTGCACCTCCCCGGTGGTGGTGCCAGGGGTCGCAGACTTTAGCGAGCAGGCAGATGACTGCTTTAGCCGCTATGCCGCTGCTGGTATGCATCGGGTTAGCGCCGCCGAGCCGATGGCAGACTGGCTTATTTTTCCTTCACTGAGTTCTGTTCATTGAGTCCCGTTCATTGAGCCCTGTTCACTCAATCCGACTCACTAAGTATCGAAAGGTATCAAAATGTAGCGAAATCATGGACTTTTTAAGGTTCTTCAGAAGAATAGAGGTTAAATTATACCTATAACGGACAGTTTACCCGTAGATGAGGATAGGTAGTGACTATGCAGTGCCCCGTATGCCAAACTGCTGCGCTCACGCGAACTCGCTTAGAAGAGTTCCTATCCGTTCGTGCTTGTAACAGCTGTTCAGGCTATTGGATCTCCTCGTATGACTACTGGCACTGGCTAGAGTGGCACGGCCAAACGCAAGATCAGCCGCATGGCCATTCGCACAGCCATCTGCACGACCATGCGCACAGTCATCACTCAGTGCCCAATATCCCGATTGTTGAGAATCGCCGGGCTGTGTTTTGCCCTGACTGCGGCCACATTATGCGTAAGGCCAAAGTCAGCCACAGCTTAGACTTTTACCTAGATCGCTGCTCCCACTGCGGCGGCTTTTGGTTCGATCAGAACAAGTGGGAGCTGCTGCGCTCTCACGACCTGCATTCAGTCGTGCATTTGATCTTTTCAGATACGTGGCAGGCGCAGATTCGCCAGGCAGAGTTCAAAGAAGTGCTAGAGCAGACCTATCGCACTGCCCTCGGGGACGAAGGCTACGCGCAGGCCATGCAA
>JAAHIA010000289.1 GCA_010671975.1 Leptolyngbya sp. SIO4C1
TCCGGCGCTAAGGATAACGGTAGAGGCCATAAATAGGACCGTTAATGTCCAGGTTGCTCGGTTCAGCGTGGTTTCAGCACTCTTTGTGCTGGTAAAAAGCTGGGCCTGACCGCCAAGCGCACCTAGGCCATCCCCTTTGGGACTGTGAAGCAGGACGAGCACCGTTAAACCGACGGCAGCGACCATCCAGACTATTTGTACAACCGTTGTCAGCATTGCAGAACGCGAGTTAAAAAATCGGGCAACTTTCATCCTATCGCAGGAACGAGCCAACGGATAGGGCCGAGGCCGGCTCGGCTACCGACTCCGACTAGCTCGTTCGACTTGACTGACGACTGTAGCAGCTACAAAGACACCCGCACCGGCGTACGATTTGGCTTCACATCCATATTGGCCGGCAAAATCATGGAGCGCCCGGTCATTTCTGGAGGCTGCGGCAGCTGCAAAATATCCAGAATAGTCGGCGCAATATCGGCCAATCGACCGTCCTGACGCAGCTCTGGCTCGTTGCCGCGACCTGGAATTTTTAGTCGCTCGCCTTCTACTAAGATAAACGGGACTGGATTGGTCGTATGTGCCGTCCAGGGTTTGCCCTGCTCGTCGCGCATACATTCGGCGTTACCGTGATCGGCAATGATGATAGAGGTGCCGCCAGCGTTAATAGTAGAGGTCACCAGGCGACCAAGCTCGGTATCCACGGTCTGAAGCGCCTCAACTGTAGCGTCTATCTGTCCGGTGTGCCCAACCATATCTGGGTTGGCATAGTTAATCACAATCAGTGAATAAACGCCTTTCTCAATCGCTGCGATCGCAACGTCGGTCACCTTTTTAGCCGACATGCGCGGATCTTTGTCATAGGTGGCTACCATGGGGCTCGGCACGAGCTCGCGATCTTCCCCAGCAAAGGGCTCTTCTAAACCACCGTTAAAGAAGTAGGTGACATGCGCATATTTTTCCGTTTCAGCCGTGCGGAGCTGTCTGAGCCCGTGGTCAGCAACCACCTGACCGAGAATATTGCTTAAATTTTGCGGCTCAAACGCCACCGTTACCGGCAGGCTGGCGTCATACTGCGTCATCGTCACGAAACTCAGCGGCTGAATCAGCGAGCGTTTAAAGCCGTTGAACTGAGGGTCGACAAAGGCCTGAGTTAGCTGTCGCGCTCGATCGGGCCGAAAATTGAAAAAGATGATGCCGTCGCCGGGCTCAACGACCCCCGGGGCTAGCCGCACAGGCTCAATGAACTCGTCTGTCGTGCCTTCGGCGTAGGCCGCCTGCAGAATATCGGCAACCGGACGCGGGTCGCCAGCGCCTTCTTCTGTCATGACCCGATAGACCTTTTCTACCCGATCCCACCGGCGATCGCGATCCATCGCAAAATAGCGACCGCTCAGCGTCACCATGCGTCCAAACTGAGTCTTGTCGATATGGTCTTGAATTCTTTGCACCGCTAGCGGGGCATCGGTCGGTTTGGTATCTCGACCATCGGTGACCACATGGATGCAAACATCTGAAAGATCTTGGGCCTTTGCCATCTCTAACAGACCTAGCAGATGGTTGAGGTGAGAATGCACCCCACCGTCAGAGCACAGCCCCACTAGGTGCAGCTTACCGCCGCTGTAGCGAACAGTCTGACAGACCTCTAGCAGCGCCGGATTCTCTTGAATGGTGCCCTCTTCAACCGCATCAGAGATGCGCACAAGCTCCTGCGGGACAACCCGACCGGCACCAATATTTAGATGCCCAA
This sequence comes from Leptolyngbya sp. SIO4C1, assembly GCA_010671975.1. Lineage (GTDB taxonomy): Bacteria > Cyanobacteriota > Cyanobacteriia > Phormidesmidales > Phormidesmidaceae > SIO4C1. Next base: position 1,745 of record JAAHIA010000289.1, read on the forward strand.
CTTCAGAGTTGCCCATCTGCCCGTCTGGGAGACCGACATCCTTACCCGACGTTCTAATCGTGGTGTGAGGATAGGCCTGCCAGAGGCTGTCAATAATGGGGGTTTGAGCAGCCTTGACAGCGTTACCTTCTAGCTCTTCACGGTAGCCCCATCCGTCTAGGATGACGAGCACCATTGGGGAGATCGGCATTTGTGCCATACCAGAGAACCCTTTTTACAATGGTTGACAAATGTCTCAGAAATCATACCATCCTGATTTCTCAGGACTTTATAATTTATTTAGGTTTCTTATCGATGCTTTGTAAGTACCTTAAGCGAGGGGATCCAGTCGTTTGCCGAATCACCGCCGCATCCGCTAACCAACCGGAATGGCCAGTATCGCTTCTTTTGCAAACAGCCGCTTGCTCGCCGCTAATGCTAATCGCTCTAGACTAATCGCGTTGGATTACTAAGTGCTCTAGAGCAGTCACCTCTGCGTCAGATACTCTGCGTCAGATACTCTGCATCAGATACATGTATCAGGCACCCTGTCCTCGGTTGCCCCGTATCTTGCTCTGTATCAGTATAGTTACTGATATCCTTAGTTTAACCGTCCCACCGCCTGCTGTAAGTTAAAACACTATAAGCAAATGGGTTAAAAAATAAGGTTTAGTTCAATTGGGAAATGTTAAAGAAAACCTAATCAGCGCTACGCCCTTGGTTCGAGAGTAGAGACAGGCCAGTTTAATAATGCCTCATATTAATACACCTCAGGCATAGCCAGTCAAGATACTAGGCTAAATCTTTGACTTAATCCTTAGCAGCTTTTTTGAGAGCCGCTTTGGCTCGCTGCTTTTCTCGCTGCCGCTGTCGCCGCTCAGCCGCTTTGGCTGCTTTCTCAGCTTCAATCTTTTCCAGCCTTGCCCGCTCTCTCTCTTCAGCAACTTTATCCAGGAAATAGTGATAGTCTCCCCGATAAAGTCGCAGCTCGCCTTCGCGAATCTCAACAATTTTGTTCGCAACCTGCGAGATAAAAAATCGGTCGTGAGAAACAATTAGAACTGTGCCTTCGTATGCCTGCAGTGCAGTTTCTAACATCTCTTTAGCAGGAATATCTAAATGATTGGTCGGCTCGTCTAGAACTAACAGATTGGCCGGCCGCAGCAGCATCTTCGCTAGCGCTAGGCGGGCTTTCTCACCGCCGCTAAGGGTAGAGACTGGTTTGAAAACAGTGTCGCCGCTGAATAAAAAGCGGCCTAGCAGCGTGCGAACGGCCTCATTCTTCCAATCGGGGACCTCGTCATGGATTGTCTGCATGACGGTCTTATTGAGATCTAGCGCCTCGGCCTGGTTCTGCTCAAAATAGCTGGGGATCACGTTGTGCTGGCCTAGTTCGGCGGTGCCTTCTGTTGGTGTTTCTAGACCCATAATCAGCCGCAGCAGGGTCGATTTGCCGGCACCGTTAGGACCCACAAAAGCAATTCGATCCCCGCGCTCAATTAGGAGATCGGCACCTAAGAACAAAATATTGTCATCGTAGATATGGGTGAGATCGCTAACTTTAACGACCTCGCGACCGCTGCGCGGAGCCGACGCAAACTGAAAGTGCAGTCCCTTGAGATCGGTCACCGGAGCCTCGACCCGCTCAATCTTTTCTAGCTGTTTTTCTCGGCTCTTGGCCTGCGTGCTGCGAGTGGCGCTAGCGCGAAAGCGATCGACAAAAGTCTGCTGCTTGGCAATTTCTTTTTGCTGACGCTCAAATGTCGCCTGCTGGGCAGCTTTGTTTTCGGCCTTCTGAGCGAGATAGGCGCTGTAGTTGCCCAGATAGGTGGTCGAAATGCCGCGCTCAGTTTCAACAATCTGAGTGCAGAGCCGATCGAGAAATTCGCGATCGTGGGATACAATCACCATCGGCGTGGTCAGGCTCTTAAGATAGGACTCTAACCATTCAATCGTCTCCAAATCGAGATGATTCGTCGGCTCGTCGAGCAGCAGCAAATCGGGCGATCGCAGCATCACTTTGCCCAGCCCCATCCGCATTTGCCAGCCGCCGCTGAAGGAGCTTACCAGCCGATCGCCATCGTCGGACTGAAAGCCCATCTCCGGCAAAATTTTCTCGATTTTGGCCTCTAGGCCATAGCCGTCGAGCGCTTCAAACTGACGCTGCTGGCGATCAAGCTGATTGATCAGCCGCTCTAGCTCGTCGGGATCGGCAGTTTCCATCTGCAAAGGGATTTCGTGGAGCGCCTGCTGAACCGCGTTGGCTTCCTCAAAGACGGTCCAGAACTCTTCACGAACGGTGCGCTGCGGCTCAACTTCAAACTCCTGATTGAGATAGCCGATATGCAGCTCAGCCGGACGCACAACTTGGCCAGAGGTGGGCTCAACGTCACCCATAATGATCTTGAGCTGGGTTGATTTACCAGCCCCGTTAACGCCAACTAGGCCAATGCGATCGCCAGGCTTCACCTCCCAGCTTACGTCTCGGAGCACTTCGCCAGTGGGATAAACTTTGGTGATATTTTCGAGCCGCAGCATAGTGAAGGATAGCCTTGTGTGAAGGATGATCGAACATTCGTTAGGCGTTAACCTGTGTAAACTTTAACAAACTTTTTAGAATTTTAAGGTAGGAGCAGCGGTGCGGTTGCGATCGCGTCTAGCTCAACTGAGCGCAGCAGCGCCTCAAATTCGCTTTGCACCGCCGCGCTGTCCGGCCGTCCTCGCAGCGCCTCGGTTAGAATTTCGGCCGTCTCAAACCACAGTCCGCTGGCTGCCGCGATCTCTGCCTGAGCGAGCGGTTCAGCGGCGGCAGCTAGCTGGGTCTGCAGGTTGGCTCCAAGCTCAACCCGCTCTACCCAGCCATCAATAAACATATCGGCCTGAGCGCTATCCAGATCGCAGTAGGCACTGACCGTCCAGCGATAGGTTTGCCCTACCTGCAGCGGCGGCACCCCAGCGGCGGCCGGCAGCTCAAGCGTAGCAATCCCAGCATCGCCGCCAGCTAAAAACACCGCTTGATAGATAGGCTGCTCGGTCCCGCTGTCGAGATCGGCCTCATACAGCCAGAATTCAACGTGGCTAGCCGTATTCTCTGGCATATACCAGTGAAAGCTTGGATAGGCAGCAGCCGTGGCGCCGATATTTTCTAGCGGGGAAACGGCCGTCAGTGGAACATCGCCAGCGATACAGGCCGGCAGCGGGTTGCGGGTACCGCCCGAGACGCGGCTGGCCGGAATGCCCTGCCGTCTGGGGCGATAGCGGATTTGGGCGGCCGCTTCGTTAGCCATGAGGCTGTAGCTGATCCCCACCGCTAGGGACAATCGAGCAAACTGTAACAAGGGACTAGCAAATTTCATAGAGACCTGAGATGCTGCTTAGCAGCTGCTTGACTTAAAGTTGGCATTTACTAACATTTAGCCAGATATCTAGATAGACATTTAGCCGACATTTCACTAATGGCACTGCCTGAGAGGATCCATCATGACCGCTCGTTCTGGCTTACCACTGCTTTTGAGTTTAGGACTGCTGAGCCCCCTTGCCGCTGCCGGGCTAGCTGCCCCATCGGCCGATAGACCAGCTCATACTATCGCCCAGCAGCCTACAAGCGGCAGCTTTGCCACCCATACTGAGGCAGATGCGTTTGTTATTCAGTATCCGCAAGGTTGGCAGGTAAACTCCCTAGACAGGGACAGCATTGAAATTGTCAGCCCGACCAGCGAGGCAGGGTCGAGCCCAGAGATTCGCACGCAGGTTGCGCTGCTCAGAGAAGCTCCCGACGCCGTTATTAACCGCAGCATCGATCAGCTGGTATCCGATCAGGCGCGGGTAGGCCTATATCGCATGGTCACCGTCGATCGCCAGCCGGCCTTTCGCATCTGGATGAGCACTGACGCTGATACCGAGGTAATTTCTACCTTCATTGGCTACGGCGATTTTCAGACAGCAGTGCTAACCAGTCAATATGCGGCTGATACACCAGAGGCAGAGGCCGTGGTGCTGCAGATGCACGACTCTTTTGTGAATACTGGCATTGCCACCGCAGCTGACTAATCAGCGTTAAAGCACGCTCGATCTAAGCGCTAACTAGCGCCGCCTTTAGCAGACCTTCAAACAGGGGCAGCCCGTCGGTGCCGCCCAGCATTGGATCGGCAGCGCGTTCGGGGTGCGGCATCATACCCAGCACGTTGCCAGCCTGATTGCAGATGCCGGCAATGCTGTGCAGCGAACCGTTTGGATTGCTGGTATCGCTCACTTCACCGGCCGCATCGCAGTAGCGAAATACTATTTGCTGGCGGTCTTCAAGCGCTTTGAGCGTGTCTTCATCGGCATAGTAGCAACCCTCGCCGTGGGCAATCGGCAGCGTGATTGCCTGGCCTGGTTCATAGGCTTGAGTCCAAGCTAGGTCAGTGCGCTCAACTGTCAGCGATACGCGATCGCACACAAAGTGTAAATCTCGATTGCGCACCAGCGCCCCTGGCAGCAGCCCCATCTCAGTCAGCACCTGAAAGCCGTTACAGATGCCCAGCACCGGCTTTCCCTGCTGGGCATGCGCTACCGTCGCGCGCATGGCGGGTGAAAACTGCGCGATCGCGCCGCAGCGCAGGTAGTCGCCATAGC